>JAKPAQ010000200.1 GCA_029779385.1 Actinomycetes bacterium
AGGCCATCGTTTGAATGAGTTGGAACAAACAAACCGCTAGAACCTGCCAGCGGTACGGCCCAACATAAGTTCGCAAAAGCGCAATCAGCACTCGGACAGCCTACTCAGCGTCGACCAAGTTAGAGCAGATCACGCAGTTCTTTAGGCAGTTCAAACTCTGCCGCAGGTTCAGCCAATGGTTTGCCGGCCGCAGCAGCAGCGCGCTTTGCCGGGTTACCCGAGACCTTCTTGCCCTTTTTGCCCTTGACCTGCTTTGGCTGACGCGCACCGGCACGCTTGCCTGGGCCTCCGGGCATTCCTGGCATTCCGCCCGCGCCAGGCATTCCTGGCATTCCGCCACCCTTAGCCATCTGCTGCATCATCTTGGCGGCCTCAAAGAAACGCGTAACCAACTGGTTGACGTCACTAACTTGAGTGCCTGAACCGCGCGCGATTCGGGCGCGACGTGACCCATCAATCATTTTCGGGTTGTCGCGCTCAGTCGGAGTCATTGACCGGATAATCGCCTTGATCTTGTCCAGATCACGCTCATCGAAGTTCGAAAGTTGTTCCTTGAACTGACCCATGCCCGGCAACATGCCCAACATCTTGGTCATCGACCCCATCTTCGAAAGGGCCTCCATCTGCGTCAGGAAGTCCGCCAACGTGAACTTTCCACCGGCGACCTTCTCGGCCGCATCTGCCGCCTCCTTGGCGTCAAAAGTGCGCTCGGCCTGCTCAATGAGGGTGAGCATGTCGCCCATGTCGAGGATGCGCGACGCCATCCGGTCGGGATGGAACACATCGAACTCGTCGAGTTTTTCACCAGTCGACGCGAACATGATCGGTCGGCCAGTGACCGAGCGAACCGAAAGCGCCGCACCGCCGCGAGCGTCGCCGTCGAGCTTCGACAAGACGACGCCAGTGAAGTCGACACCCTCAAGGAATGCTTGGGCCGTGCCAACCGCGTCCTGACCGATCATCGCGTCGATAACGAACAGGACTTCGTCCGGGTTCGTCGCCGCGCGAATGTCAGCCGCTTGCTTCATCAACTCGCCGTCAATCGCGAGCCGACCGGCGGTATCGATGATCACCACGTCGTGCAGGGTTCGTTTCGCCTCGGCGATCGCGTCGCGGGCAACCTGAACCGGATCGCCAATGCTTTGAGTGCCCGACTCGGTTTGGGCCGTACCCACGTTTCCGGCCTCGGGCGCGAACACGGTCACGCCAGCCTGCTCACCAACCACCTTCAACTGGGTGACGGCGTTCGGGCGCTGCAAGTCGGCCGCAACCAACATCGGGGAGTTGCCTTGGGACTTGAGCCAGCGCCCCAACTTGCCGGCCAGCGTGGTCTTGCCGGCTCCCTGCAGACCAGCGAGCATGATCACCGTCGGCGGATTCTTCGCGAACTGGATCCGTCGCGTCTCGCCACCAAGGATGCGCACCAGTTCGTCGTTGACGATCTTGATGACCTGCTGCGCCGGGTTCAACGCTGCGCTGACCTCGGCGCCGCGTGCGCGTTCCTTGACGTTCTCGACGAACTCGCGAACCACCGGAACCGCGACGTCCGCATCCAGCAGCGCGACCCGAATCTCGCGGGCAACCGCGTCAATATCAGCGTCGGAGAGTTTGCCCTTGCCGCGCAGGGACTTGAAAGCAGTCTGGAGGCGGTCTTGCAGCGAATCAAACATAGGCCACCAGCGTACCTGCTAGGTCAGTTGCTGACTGACCGCCAGCCGTAACCGCTCGGTTGTTTCGACACTAAGTGCCTGCTGATTCTCGTCGGTCACATAGAAGACGTCGCGCACTTCGTCGCCGTAGGTGGACAAGTGCGCCGAGCGAATATGCAGACCCTGTTCGGCGATCGCATGACAAACCGTCCAAACCAAGCCACGCCCATCGAGTGCCCGCACCTGAACGAGCGTCGCCGTCTGCTCCATCGCCTCAAGCACAATCACGTGCGGTTGTTGGGCATCAGGGGCGACCCGATATTTCAGTCGGTCGGCCAAGTTGAGGGACCCGTCGAAAACTCGCCGCAGTCGCTCAGTCACAGCAGCCGCGTCCACGCCAGGTCGGGTCACCTCCCACAGCGACGTCGCAGCGTGGTCGATGGTGACGCTTCGACACGACCTGATGCTCAACCCGGCCACCGTCAAACCACCCGCCAGATCGGCCAGGAGGCCGCGTCGGTCAGGCGCGACAATCTTCAGTAGCGAACCATCGTGTTGCGGTTCGACTTCAACAGAGAAGCCGCCCGATTTTGGCAAGTCGCCGTTCGGCCGAGGCACCGCTGCCGGCCAGCCCTCATAATCGGTGATTTCGGGATTTTTGCCGCTGAGTTGGGCGTTCACTTTGGCGACCAAGCCGTCGATCAGGGCCCGGCGCCAACCAGTCCAAGCAGTCGGACTGGTCGCTTGGGCATCGCTTGCGGTCAAAGCCGAAAGCAATGTCAACCGCGAAGTCGAGCCGACCAACTGGGCGACCTTCGCTG
Organism: Actinomycetes bacterium; assembly: GCA_029779385.1. The sequence goes on from JAKPAQ010000200.1 coordinate 2,471, forward strand.
CCGTCACCGGGTCCTCGATATCTCGACCGGTGGCCACCGTTGGCAGCAGGAGATGCTGGCGCACCAGAAAGCCGATAGTGATGGCATCGTCAGCGCCAAATCCCCACCGCAACGCGACCTGTTCAGCAAGCGGTGCACCTACCTCGCTGTGGTCGCCAGGCCGGCCCTTGCCGATGTCGTGCAAGATGGCGGCTACCGCAAGCAAATCAGGGCGTTCTACGCCTCGGTTTAGCTCAGCTGCGTTCACGCACGCCTCGAGACTGTGCCGGTCGATGGTGAACCGGTGAACCGGCGAAGCCGAACCGCGCAACCGGATACGCGCCCATTCAGGTAGGAAAACATCGATGAGCCCGGCGAAATCTAGTTGTAGCCAAACTGGCACGAGCGAACGCCCAACGGTCAACAGATCAACTAGGGCCCGGTTCGTCGAAGCGTTGAACTCGGCCGGTTTCAGGTCACGGACCAGCCGATTGAGCGAGGCCTCGTTAATTGGTAGTTCTCGCCTTGCTGCGGCGGTCGCTAGGCGAAAGAGGAGCTCAAGGCTGATCGTCGCACCAGCAAGCAATACGACTTCCCCGTCGAGCACACCCACGCCTTCGCCGAGGCGTTCGATCTTGGGTCCGGCCGAACTCACTCGGCGGTGCGGGTCGCGCTCGAGGACATC
>JAKPAQ010000434.1 GCA_029779385.1 Actinomycetes bacterium
CTGGGTGCACCGGCTCCACATCGTCGGCATTGATCTACGTGACCCAGCGCAGGTTGTCGCACTCGCCGATTCGGTCGCGGAACGCGGTCCGCTAGACATCCTCATCAACAATGCAGCCCAAACAGTTCGACGCTCGCCAGGTTCGTATTCGCTGCTTGCGGAGAGCGAATCGGATCCGCTGCCCGAAGGTGTACTGCCAAGCGTCGTGACGTTCGGTCGCACCAGCGATGCGCACCCGATGGCGCTCATGGGAGCAGTCACCGGCAACCAACCGGCGCCGGTCAACATCACTGCGGCAGAACTGACTGCAGCCGCCTTGACCGGAGGCTCGTCATCGTTGAGCCGCCTGGCTGACCAGACGGCAATCGATGCCGGGGGTCTGTTGCCGGATCTGCATCACTCCAATAGTTGGACGCAGATGGTTCACGAGGTCGATGCCCTCGAACTACTCGAAGTGCAGTTGGCGAACTCGACGGCACCCTTCATCTTGATCAGTCGGTTGCGTCCGTCGATGGCGGCATCGAGCGCTCGTCGCAAGTACGTGGTGAATGTGTCGGCCATGGAGGGCCAGTTCAGTCGGCGGTACAAGGGGCCAGGGCACCCGCACACGAACATGGCGAAGGCCGCGCTCAACATGCTGACTCGGACCAGCGCGCTTGAGATGCTTGAGACCGACGGCATTCTCATGACTGCGGTCGACACCGGTTGGATCACCGACGAGCGACCGCATCCAACGAAGGTTCGCCTCGCTGAGGAAGGCTTCCACGCGCCCCTCGATTTGGTCGATGGTGCTGCTCGCGTCTACGACCCTGTTGTCCGCGGAGAAAATGGCGAGGACTTGTTTGGCTGCTTCCTCAAGGACTTCGAACCGTCACCGTGGTGACCGCTTACTCCTAGAGCCCTGGGAAGGGTGCGAACGCTGGGTCTGATGGCAGGTCCACCGACTTGGCGGCGGTTGCGGTGAAGTCGAGGTCCGAAAGCGATACCTGCCGGTACGTGCTGTCCTTCACTGTTCGCACGTTGTAGGTGAGGTCGGCGAGGTTCGAGATGCTGGTCCAGTACGTGACGTCATCCACTCCGGCGCCTTCACC
>JAKPAQ010000460.1 GCA_029779385.1 Actinomycetes bacterium
CGGGTGGATCAGCCACGAAACCTGAACCTTTACGTCCTCGCCGGCTTCGTCGTTGCCCGGAAGAAGGTCGCCGAGGGCCTGTAAGGCGCTGATCGTCTGGCGGACGATCCGTTCGGTTACGCCGGCAGCATCGGCCCTAACCAGGTCGCGCAGTCGGCGGTAGTCGTCCTCGTTCCAAACAGGACCGCCGTGGGTGAGCACTAACTCGTCCAGCGCGGTCAGCCATGACTCTTCGATCACCGCGGCTGCAGACCCCTGAGGCGCCGTTGCGAGCAGGAGTTTGTCTTGGAGAGACAGCGTGCGGCCGATCGTGACCACCGGCGAGGCGGTCGACAGCGCGATAAGTCGCGACAAACCACGAACGGCGGCTACCTGCTGTTCGGCTTTGGTGCGCAAGACTCGTAGGGCGACGCTGTCTTGCTCGTCGACGATCGCTGGATAGCCGGTCACTTGGGCGGCGGTGATGGTCTGCTCCACTGTGCCAAAATCCCAGTCGGTGATGCCCGTTCGTTCCGATGCTTGCGCCGCGCGGCTCAAGTCTCGGCGCAGTCGCGGTTCAAGCTCGGTACGCAGGATCGGTAGGTCTTTGCCGCTGGCGATCTCTTGGACGCCATCAACGATCCGAAAGGTCGGCCGAAGGCTGTCAGGTAACAGGTTGGGGACGACCAACTCGGCCGGCACATCCAACGCTTGGGAAAGTTCGGTTCGCAAGTTCGCGGTTGAATCCAGCGACTCCAAGATGCGTTCGGCGGTCTGCGCGGCTGGGGCAAACCTTCGCCGTTCGGACTTGGGCAAGAGTCGAATGAGTTCGGTAATCAACTCGACCCGGCGCCCGGGCACGCCCCACTCGAACTGCGAATCGTCGATGGTGAGTAGCTCTTCGACCGGCACGGTTACGGTCAGGCCGTCATCGGTTGCCTGCGGATCGAACCGGTACGACAGGTCGAACGAGTCGAAGCCGTCGCTAGTTGAGGTCCATGAGGTCGGAAAAGCGTCGTCGTTGACGGTGGCGGTGAACAAGTCATCGGTGAAGTTCAGGATCTTCTTGTCCGGCTGCTTCTTCCACCAGGCGTCAAAGTGCCGAACCGACACCACCTCGGCGGGAATGCGTTCGTCGTAGAAACCAACGAGCACTTCGTCGTCGACCCGCAGACCCCGAGTGCGGACTCGGTCTTCGAGCGCTTCGATCTCGGCCAGTCGATCCTGATTGTGTTTCCAGAATTTGTGGTGAGTGCGCCATTGACCGCCAACGAGGGCATGCCTGATGAAGAGTTCTCGTGCGAGCGGAGCATCATGTTTGGCGAGCATGACGGTCCGGTCAACAACCACGGGAATCCCGTAGAGAGTTGAGCGCTGAGTCGCCACCGCCGAACCGCGTTTGGCCGACCACCGC
>JAKPAQ010000469.1 GCA_029779385.1 Actinomycetes bacterium
TGGCACTGCTTTCAGTCACGACATCACCGCTGTCGTCGACCAGGTAGACATCGTCACCACTCCCGCCCAGCTTTTGGTCGGCACCAGTGCCACCATCAAGCAGATCATTGCGCAAACCGGCGTTCAGCGTGTCGTTGCCGCCATGGCCATAAAGTCGGTCGATACCTGAGCTACCGTTCAGGGTGTTGGCGCTGTCATCACCGTTGAGTGTCAGCCCGGTACAGGGAATCGCGCTGATCGAGTAACTGCCTGTGGACAGTGCATCGCCCTTGGCTGCCAGGTAATGGGTTCCGCTAGCCGTCGCGGTATAGATGATCTGCGAATCGGTGGTCGACGCACTACCGTCATCATTCTGGGTGATTACCGTCAGGGTTGAGCCATAGAGTTCAAGGTACGGATCGAGAGCGCCGCCAACGCGCTTGAGGTTGAACACATAGGTATAACCCGCGGTCAGGCTGACCTTGAAGAGGTCGCCATCGGACGCCGTCTCGATGACACCGGATGCTGCGCTACCTCCGACGGTAACTAATCCGCCCGTCGCGGTGGTCATCGTGTAATCGTCAGGGACCACGACGACGTCATCGTTACGGATGGTGCCCGTGGCGCTTGAGGTACCCAGTACCAGCCCCGACGAAGGACTGGTCAGGCTGACGGTCAAGCCCTCGTCAGTCTCCACTTGCGTGTCTCCGGCAATGAGAACCTGGATCGCCTTTGTCGTCTCGCCGGCCTGAAAGGTGACACTGCCCGTGGTCACGCCGGTAAAGTCGGCAGCAGTGGCCGCCGACGCGCCGGATCCGGCCACTCGCCAATTCACGGTTTGCGCCGTACTGCCCGCTGCGCTGAGGCTGACGTTGAAGACATAGGCGGTCGACCCGCTATTGCCTTCGAGCACCGACGGTGCGCTGGCCGCAATCGACACCGTGACGGGGTCCAGTGCAACACCGGCACCATCCGACAACTCGCCGGCGGTCTTCGTCACGTTCGAGAACACAAAGGTCTCGACATCCTTGACGATGTCCGAACCGGTGGCGCTACCGACGAAGGTGAAACCCTGGCTGACAATATATGAGAAACTGTATTCAGAAAAAGCGCCAGAAAAAACCACGGTGTCGTTACCCGTTCCCCCATAAAGAAGGTCGTTGCCGGACCCTGCCACGAGAACATCGTCACCGCCACCTCCCGACAGCGAATCGTTCCCCATTCCGCCGTCGAGAGAGTTGTTCAGGGTGTTACCGCTGATCG
>JAKPAQ010000472.1 GCA_029779385.1 Actinomycetes bacterium
CCAGCGACCGGCAAACCGGACAAAGCAAAACGGCCGGAGGTTTCCCCCCGGCCGCCTTGTTGCGACAGCTGTGAAAGCGATCAGCGCGAACCGAGCGCGAAGCGCAGGTTGACGCCGAATTCACGCGGATTGGTCATCGTAATACCGGCATAGGTGCTGTTGAAGACCGCCGCGCTCGGCCGGCCCGTCACAGTCGGCACGCCACCAATGACGGTGAAGGGCAGCGACTGATAGCTGGTCGACAGCGGACCGTTCGACACGCTGGTCACCGTCTGGTCGTTCAGGATGTTCTTGCCAAACAGCGAGACTTCCCAGGCACCGTTCGGGTCGCGCAGACCAAGGAACAGGTTCAACGTGCTGTAACGATGGATGTCGTCAAACGCGTTCTGCGGGTCGTTGCCGGTCTTGCCCTGCCAGTTCCACACGCCACGGAGGAAGCCATCGGCCTTGTCCATGAGGTTAGCAGTGAATTCCGAATTGACGACACCGCTCCACACCGGCGCACTGGCCGAGCGGACGCTGAGCTTGCACGAACCCAGGTTGTTGGCGCCATAGGCGGCCTGCAACTGCGCCAACGACGGCGCAGCGGTCAGGACGTCGGGGGCGCCATCACCGTTGAGGTCGTTACAAGGCATGGTGCCGTTGCGGACGCGACCGAGCGAGTAGTTGATGTTGCCACCAATGGTCCAGTTCGGCGTAACCTTGAACGAACCTTCGGCTTCGACACCCTTCACCCGCACCGGCACGGCGCCGACGAAGTTGAACTGGCCAACGGCCGGGACAACGTTCGGCGAAACGAAGGTGTAGTTGATGTAATAGATGCCCGAGGACGAGCGATAGGGGAAGTTGGTGGACTCCTGCTGATAGATCGACACGTTGAACTGGGCCCGCTTGTCGAACCAGTTCGACTTGAAGCCGATTTCATAGGACTTCGACGTTTCCGGCCCGAGGATCAGGAAGCTGTTTTCCAGCGCCGAACGGTTGAGGCTGAAGTCGCCGACCACGCTGATGCCCGGACGCCAGGACGTACCGAAGCTGGCATAGGTCATCAGGTTGTCATTGAAGCGATGCTTCAGCGAGGCCGAATAGATGGTCTTGCTGAACTTGCTGTCCTCATGCGCGGCGGCCAGCGGCGCGCAGTCCGTGTAGTTCGGGCAACCAATGTACAGGTCTGCCTTCGAGGCATAGCTGATGTGGCGCAGACCGCCCGATAGTTCGGTGGCTTCACCCAGATGGAGGGTCAGGTTACCGAAATAGCTTTCTTCCTTTGAATCGCCGGTACGACCGATCTTGGTGATCGCGGTCGTGGCCAGTGC
>JAKPAQ010000475.1 GCA_029779385.1 Actinomycetes bacterium
GGCGATGACGGACTTGACGCCATGCGGGTGCTCGAACAGGTCGCTTGGCGACTTTTGCGACCCGGGGGAGTGGTCGGTGCCGAGCATGCCGATGCTCAAGGCGAAAGCGCGCCAGCGGTGTTCACCGGCCGGTGGGCTGAGGTCCGTGACCACCTCGATCTTGCTGAACGTCCACGTTTTGTTACGGCTCGCCGCCCATGACCGGGGCCGAAGGTTCGACCGGTACGTACGATGAACCGGTGAGATTCGACTGCGAAACTGAATCCGAAGCTGGCATTGACGCTGCCGCTTCGGCGCTGCGTGCGGGGAACCTAGTGGTTCTACCCACCGACACGGTCTACGGACTGGCTGCCGATGCTTTCGATCCGGCGGCCGTCGCCAAGCTGCTTGAGGCGAAGGGCCGCGGTCGTGAGATGCCACCGCCGGTTTTGATCGCCGAGCCGGCAACGCTTGATGCGTTGGCCGCCGAACGCCCACCAACTTGGTTGCGCGAGCTGCTCGACGAACTGTGGCCCGGTCCGCTCACCGTGGTGTTCACCGCTCAGCCCTCGCTCACTTGGGATCTTGGCGAAACTCACGGCACCGTCGCGGTGCGAGTACCCGACCACGAGGTAGCCCGCTCGGTGCTTCGGGTTGCCGGTCCTACCGCAGTAAGTAGCGCTAATCTCAGCGGTCAATCGGCCGCGACCACGATCGACGAAGCCCAGTCAATGCTCGGCGAAAGCGTCGCTGTTTACCTCGACGCCGGACCGAGTTCGGGCAGTCTGCCATCGACCATCCTTGACGTGACAGGGCCGATTCCGCGGGTGCTTCGCCAGGGTGCAATCAGCCTCGAAACGCTGCACAAGTTCAACAACACGATCGAGCCGTTCGGCGGTGTGCCCGGTGCGTGAGTATCTGGTGATTTTTGGTGTCGCGATTGCTGGGTCCTACTTGCTGGCCTCTATCGCTCGCCAAAGCGCGCAGCAACTCGGCGCAGTGGCCAAGGTGCGAGACCGTGACGTGCACGCGATCCCTACGCCCTATTTTGGCGGCCCGGCGATTCTCGGCGGACTTTTGGTGGCTTACCTAGTCGCTACCAGTTTGCCGTTCCTTTCAGGTGGCGAGAACTCAGTTTTCTCCGATGTTCGAGCAGTTTTGGTCGGCGGCTCCGTCATTTGTCTAGTCGGCGTGATCGATGACCTGTTTGAACTTGACGCGCTCAGCAAGTTCGCCGGCCAAGTTCTTGCTGGGGTGATCACGGTGGCGATGGGGCTGCACTTTGTGTATTTGCCGCTGCCCAACACTTACCTCGGCCTAGATCAGGCCCAAGCAATGATCCTGACGGTGTTTTTGATCGTGGCGACCGCGAACGCGATGAACTTCGTCGACGGCCTCGACGGGCTGGCCGCCGGCATGGCCGCAATCGGCTCGATTGCCTTTTTCGTGTACGCGTTCGTGCTCGCGGTGGAGAACGGTGAAACCCGGGCCGTTGCGGCCGCGCTGTTGATGATCAGTCTCGCCGGGGCGTGCGTGGGGATCTTGCCGCACAACTTTTTCCCGGCCCGGATGTTCATCGGTGATTCGGGCTCGATGCTGTTGGGCTTTGTGTTGGCTTGTTCCGCGATTAGCCTCACCGGCCAGTTCCCGGCGACTAGCCTTTCCGAAGGCATCGGTGGGTCGAGTTCCAGTTTGCTGCCGGCTGCGATCTTGCCACTAATTTTGCCGTTCGCAATCTTGACTATTCCATTCCTGGACATGGTGATGGCGGTGCTTCGTCGCACCCGCGCGGGCCGTTCGCCGTTCAGTCCCGACAAGATGCACATCCACCACCGTTTGCTCGAGATCGGGCACTCGCATCGACGCGCCGTCCTGCTGATGTACGCGTGCGCTGCACTTGTTGCTTTTGGAGTCGTGGCCATCGGACTGTTTAGCGGCTGGCAGTTGTTTGTCGCAATTGCTGTCCTGACGGCGGTAATCGCGGCGGCGATCTTCCTCCTGCCTAGGCTCGAAGAAAAGTTGTGGTCATCATGAGGGGTCGTAAACTCACGGTGGTGTTTGCGGTAGCCGCCACCTTCGTGTGTGCGGTGGTTGCGGCCTTGGCCGCCGGGGTTCCTGGTGCGCTGAGCGCGATCGTCGGCGGGCTGATCGTGATCGCTTTCTTCGGTTCTACGCCAGCGGTTCTGGGGCCGGTTGCCAAGACGAGTCCGGGCCTTTCGCTGCTATTTGCCATGCTTTTCTTTTTTACCAAGGTGTTTGCATTGGTCGCCTTGTTCGTAGTCCTTAGCCGAGCGGTCGAAGGTGGCAGCCAACTCGAACCAAAGGCCATCTCATTGACGGTTATCGTGGTCACTTTCGTCTGGATTGGCGCGCGGATCTTCGACGCCACCCAAGACCGCACTCCGACTTATGACCTGCCTTCAGGCAGCAAAGCCGACCCTGATAGATTTTGACATGCAATGAACGACATCCCGCCGATGCAAGACCCTTGGGTCGCCTTCGGGCGAGTCAGCGGCGGAGTGATCTTCTACGGCGTGCTGGGCTACCTGCTCGACCGTTGGTGGGACACATCGTTCATGGTGGCCATTGGAGTAGTTGTTGGTGCCGCATTGGGCATCTACACAATTGCAATGGCACAACGAGACAACTGAGCCGCAAGCAAGAACTGCGCGCACTGAATTAACCGACGTCGGTACTTGACGGTATCGCCGCCATAGAAGGGTTATCGATTGTCCGCCGCGACTAACGCTGTGCTGACCGCCGTCCTCGGTTCTGAGGGAGGCGAGGCGTTCCAGCCACCAGGGCCTGAGAGTTTCGAGCTTCCCCCGGTTTTTGAAATTGGTTCCCTCGAAATTACAAAGCCGATGCTTTTGCTGGCGTTTTCGGTTCCGCTAATCGTCGGGTTCTTCTGGGCCGCATCGCGCAAGCAGGCTGTTGTTCCCAGCAAACTCCAGTTCGCCGGTGAGTATGTTTACGGATTCGTGCGTAACAGCATTGCCCGCGATTTGGTTGGGTCGCAGTACTTCATCAAATTCGTTCCGTTCCTTTTCACGATTTTCACCTTCGTCTTGGTGAACAACTACTTCAGCCTCGTCCCATTCCTGCAGTTCCCGTCTTTCTCGCGCTTCAGTTTCGCGATCCCGCTGGCACTGCTCGTCTGGGTGGTCTACAACGCCTGCGGCGTCTACAAGCACGGCTTCTTCGGCTACCTCAAGCACGTCTGTGTGCCGCCGGGAGTCAGCGGCGTGATCCTGTTGCTGATCATCCCGCTCGAATTCCTCTCGACGATCTTGGTCCGTCCGGCCACCCTGGCTTTGCGTTTGTTTGCCAACATGTTCGCCGGCCACCTGTTGCTGATCTTGTTCGCCACCGGTGCTGCCTTCTTGATCTTCGACTCGGGCAACCCGTGGTACGCCCCAGTTGGCGTGCTGTCCTTCATTCTTGGCATCCTCGTTAGCTTCCTCGAGGTGCTGGTCCTGTTCCTACAGGCGTATGTCTTCACCCTGCTGACCGCGATGTACATCGGTGGGGCGCTCTCCGACGAGCACTGATTCGTCGGCCTACAACTTAATAACTAGTTTTCGACAACCGACGGCGCATCAGCGTCGCCAACCGAAAGGAATGGCCGTGGAAATCTCCGGCTCCATGAACATGATCGGCTACGGCCTGGCTGCAATTGGCCCAGGCATCGGCATCGGCTTGATCTTCGCCGCCTACATCAACGGCGTCGCACGTCAGCCCGAGGCGCAGAGCCGCCTGCAGTCGATCGCGATTCTTGGCTTCGCCCTTGCCGAGGCTTTGGCGATTATCGGCATCGCGCTCGCGTTCGTACTCTGATCGGGTACTCAAATGATCTCGACAATTTTGGTCGCTTCAGCGGAGGGTGAAGGCCACAGCCCAGTGGTACCGATCCTCTCTGAGGTCGTCCTCTCACTGGTCGTCGTTTCGATCCTGTACTTCCTCGTGGTGAAGTTCGTTGTTCCGAACTTCGAAAAGGCCTACGCCGACCGCACTGCAGCCATTGAAGGCGGCATTGAGGAAGCACAGTCCGCGCAGAAGGAAGCTCAAGCAGCGCTCGAGAAGTACACCGCGCAGTTGGCTGATGCCCGTCATGAGGCAGCAGCCATCCGTGAGGAAGCGCGTGAGCAGGGTGCTCAGATTGTCGCTGAAATGCGCGAACAGGCTCAGGCCGAATCCGCGCGCATCGTGACGGCAGCCCAGGCTCAGATCACCGCTGAGCGTCAGCAGGCAGTAGCTCAACTCAAGTCTGAAGTCGGCGGCATGGCAACTGAACTTGCTAGCCGGATCGTCGGCGAGTCGCTGGCCGATACGGATGCGCAGCGTCGTACCGTCTCGCGCTTCATCGACGAACTCGAGGGGTCGGCCAACTGATGCGTGGTTCTTCAGCTAAGTCGCTCGACGAGACCCTGACCGCAGTTTCTGCGGTTGCGGCCGACTCGGTGGCTCAGGTTGGCGCCGAACTGTTCGGCGCTGTCGAGATCCTCGACGGCGCAGTGGCGGCTCGGCGGGTGCTGACCGATCCGTCGATTGATGCCGCCGGCAAGCGCAAGCTTGTTGAAGGCATCTTCGCCGGAAAAATCAGCCAGACCACCAACTCGGTGCTTGACGCTGCCGTCGGCGGCCGTTGGGCCGCCGGTCGTGACCTCACTGACGGTCTCGAAATCGCCGGTGTCGCGGCTTATACCAGCGCTGCCGACGCGGCGGGTCACGGTGACGTTCTTGAAAACGAGCTTTTCGAAGCCGGTCGCGTTATCCACGATTCAGCTGAACTGCGTCAAATCGTTTCGGACAAGGCGGTCGCCGCTACGGCGAAGGCCTCCTTGCTCAAGAACGTATTTGGCGGCAAAGTCACTGATGCCACCTTGGCATTGCTGACTCAAGCCGCAGTCGCGCGCACTGCCTCCTTCGAGAAGGTCCTTGATTCATTCAGCCGTCAAGTGGCAGCACGTGAGGATCGGCTCGTTGCCGTTGCTCGGGTTGCTTACGAACTTGGCGACGATGAACGTGCTCGGCTTACCGCCGCGCTCACGACTCGTTACGGCCGAGCGATCCAGCTCAACACCGTGGTTGATCCCAATGTCATCGGCGGCATCGCCGTCTCCGTGGGCGACGAGGTCGTCGACGCCACCATGTCCACCCGCCTCGAAGCCGCCCGTCGGCGCATCGCAGGCTGATTAGAACGCATCGTTCGCACAAGAAGGCAGGCACAAAGCATGACTGAACTCTCGATTCGTCCGGAGGAGATCCGCGACGCGTTGCAGAAGTTCGTGTCGGATTACACGCCGGCGCAAGGCGAAGCCGAAGAAGTCGGCGTCGTCGCGTCAGCGGCCGACGGCATCGCACAGGTTGAGGGACTTCCCTCCGCGATGGCCAACGAACTGCTCGAGTTTGAGGATGGAACGCTCGGTCTGGCGTTGAACCTCGACGTCCGCCAGATCGGTGTGGTCATCCTTGGTGACTTCGCCGGTATCGAAGAAGGCCAACAGGTCAAGCGCACCGGCGAGGTGCTCTCGGTTCCTGTTGGTGAGGGCTACTTGGGTCGCGTCGTCGATCCGCTCGGTAACCCGATCGACGGACTTGGTGAGATCACCGGCATCGAAGGCCGTCGCGCACTCGAACTCCAGGCCCCCAACGTGGTTCAGCGCAAGAGCGTCCACGAGCCGCTCATGACCGGTCTGAAGTCCATTGACTCCCTGACGCCGATCGGCCGTGGTCAGCGTCAGTTGATCATTGGTGACCGTCAGACTGGCAAGACCGCCATCGCGATCGACACCATCATCAACCAGAAGGAATTCTGGAAGTCAGGCGATCCGAGCAAGCAGGTTCGCTGCATCTACGTCGGTATCGGCCAGAAGGGCTCGACCATCGCTTCGGTGCGTGGCGCCCTTGAAGAAGCCGGTGCGCTTGAGTACACGACGATCGTCGCCGCGCCTGCCTCGGATTCGGCTGGCTTCAAGTACCTCGCTCCGTACACCGGTTCGGCCATTGGCCAGCACTGGATGTACCAGAGCAAGCACGTTCTGATCATCTTTGACGATCTGTCGAAGCAAGCTGAGGCATACCGCGCCGTTTCGTTGTTGCTGCGCCGCCCGCCGGGCCGCGAGGCATACCCGGGCGACGTCTTCTACCTACACAGCCGGTTGCTCGAACGCTGCGCCAAGCTCAGCGACGAGCTGGGTGCTGGTTCGATGACCGGTCTGCCGATCATCGAGACAAAGGCCAACGACGTTTCGGCGTACATCCCGACCAACGTCATTTCGATCACCGACGGCCAGATCTTCTTGCAGTCCGATCTGTTCAACGCCAACCAGCGTCCTGCGGTTGACGTCGGCATCTCGGTTTCGCGAGTCGGCGGCGCTGCGATGACCAAGTCGATGAAGGCTGTCACCGGTTCGCTCAAGGTCGAGTTGGCTCAGTACCGCGCCATGGAAGCGTTCGCCATGTTCGCCTCTGACTTGGATGCGGCCTCGAAGGCACAGCTCGCTCGCGGCCAGCGTCTAATGGAACTGTTCAAGCAGGGCCAGTACGCACCGTTCGCGGTCGAAGAGCAGGTCGTTTCGATCTGGGCTGCGACCACGGGCAAGTTGGACGTCGTACCGGTTACCGACATCACCCGGTTCGAGACCGAGTTCCTCGACTTCGTCAAGCGCACAAACAAGGGCGTTCTTGACTCGATCCGCGAAAGCGGCAAGTTCGAGGACTCCAGCGAGACTGCTTTGGTCGCCGCTTATGACGCGTTCCTCGATCAGTTCGAGACCAGCGATGGCCGTTCGGTCAAGGCCGGTCACGAAGAGTTCGAAGCGCTCGCTGACGAAGAGGTCGAGCAGGAGCAGATCGTTCGACAGAAGCGAGGCTGACCGATGGCAGTCTCACTCCGCGAATACCGCGCGAAGATCAGGTCGACTCAGTCGACCAAAAAGATCACGCGCGCGATGGAGTTGATCGCCGCGTCGCGAATCATCAAGGCTCAACAGGCTGCAGCCGCGGCCGCACCGTACGCGCGTGAACTCACGCGTGCGGTGTCGGCCTTGGCCACCTACTCCAACGTTGACCATGTGTTGACGACGGAGAACCCAGACGCGAAGCGTGCGGCAATCTTGGTGATTGCCAGCGATCGTGGTTTGGCCGGTGCTTATGCCTCCAGCGTCTTGAAAGAGACCGAGCAGTTGGTGGAGCGTCTTCACGGCGAAGGTAAGGAAGTCACTTACTTCCTCGCCGGTCGTAAGGCCGAGTCCTACTTCAACTTCCGTCAGCGTGCGTTCGAGCAGTCTTGGACGGGCTTCTCCGACAAGCCTACTTATGATGATGCCCGTGAAATTGGCGATGAGCTGATTACCCGTGGCGCTCGTAGCGAGTCAGCTGATGAGTCGAATGATCCTTCGCAGACTGTCGACGAACTGTATGTGGTCTTTACTCGCTTCCGGTCAATGCTCGTGCAGGAACCGACAGCTATTCGGCTGTTCCCGCTCGAAATTGTCGAAGGCGAAGAAGCTCCGGCTGAGTCCGAAGTTCTGCCGCTTTACGAATTTGAGCCCAGCGCGGCTGAAGTTCTCGACGCGGTGTTGCCCAAGTACCTATACAGCCGCATCTACTACTGCCTCCTACAGTCCGCAGCTTCAGAGCTTGCGGCCCGTCAGAAGGCCATGAAGTCCGCGACCGATAACGCCGAGGACCTCATCCAGAAGTACACCCGGTTGGCGAACCAAGCTCGCCAGGCCGGCATCACCCAGGAAATCAGCGAGATCGTAAGTGGCGCGAACGCGCTCGCTGACGCTGCCCAAACCGATTGAGAGAGACACCATGACTGCAACCGTCGAAGAGACGACCACCGATTCGGCCGCTGCCAGCGGACGGGTCGCCCGGGTCATCGGCCCGGTGCTCGACATCGAGTTCCCGGCCGATCAGATGCCGGACATCTACAACGCACTGCTAGTCGACACTGAAGTCGCTGGCACCAAGGAAACGTTGACCCTTGAGGTCGCGCAGCACATTGGCGATGGTCTTGTGCGTGCGATCAGCTTGCGTCCGACCGACGGCATCGTTCGCGGTGCCACGGTGACCAATACCGGCGGGCCGATCTCGGTGCCGGTGGGCGACGTCACCTTGGGCAAGGTTTTCAACACGACCGGCACGGTCATGAACCTGGCCGAAGGCGAGAAGTTCGAAGTAGGCGAGACCTGGGGCATCCACCGCAAGGCGCCGGCGTTCGATCAACTCGAATCCAAGACGGCGATGTTCCAAACCGGCATCAAGGTCATCGACCTTTTGACGCCGTACGTTCTCGGCGGCAAGATCGGCCTGTTCGGTGGCGCTGGTGTTGGTAAGACCGTGCTCATCCAAGAGATGATCGCTCGTGTTGCCAAGGACCACGATGGCGTTTCGGTATTCGCAGGTGTTGGCGAGCGCACCCGTGAGGGCAACGACCTCATGGTTGAAATGGAAGAAGCCGGCGTTCTGGACAAGGTCGCCTTGGTCTTTGGCCAGATGGATGAGCCGCCGGGAGCACGTCTTCGTGTCGCCCTGTCGGCACTGACGATGGCCGAGTACTTCCGTGACGTTCAGAAGCAGGATGTGTTGTTGTTCATCGACAACATCTTCCGCTTCACTCAAGCCGGTTCGGAAGTTTCGACGCTGTTGGGCCGCGTGCCTTCGGCCGTTGGTTACCAGCCAACCCTCGCTGACGAGATGGGCGTTCTGCAGGAGCGAATCACCTCGACGCGCGGTCACTCGATCACCTCGCTGCAGGCGATCTACGTGCCGGCCGATGACTACACCGACCCGGCTCCGGCAACGACGTTCGCTCACTTGGACGCCACCACCGAGCTCAGCCGTGAAATTGCCTCGATGGGTATTTACCCGGCCGTGGATCCGCTGACCTCGACGTCGCGAATCCTTGACCCGCGTTACATCGCTGACGATCACTACCAGACGGCGAACCGCGTCAAGGGCATCTTGCAGCGCAACAAGGAATTGCAAGACATCATCGCAATTCTTGGTGTCGACGAACTCAGCGAAGAGGACAAGACGATCGTGGCGCGCGCCCGTCGTATTCAGCGCTTCTTGAGCCAGAACACCTACGTTGCCAAGCAGTTCACTGGCATCGAAGGTTCGACCGTTCCGCTCGACGAGACGATCGACGCGTTCACCAAGATCTGCAACGGTGACTACGACCACGTGGCCGAGCAGGCGTTCTTCATGTGTGGCGGTCTGGACGACGTCGACGCGAAGTGGGCCGAGATCCAGAAGAACAGCTGAGGCAGCTGACATGACGTTGCAGATTGAACTCGTGGCCGCTGACCGCGTTGTGTGGTCGGGACAGGCCCGCGAGGTCATCGCCCGGACTGCAGAGGGTGACCTTGGCGTGCTGTCCGGTCACGCTCCGCTGCTGTCACTGTTGGTGCCCGGTGTCGTTGAGATCATCCCGGCTGAAGGCGACACCGTTCGTGCTGCAGTCAGTGAAGGATTCATCTCGGTGGCAGCAGATCGGGTTTCGATCCTGTCTGAAGACACCTTTCTGGCCGAAGACATCGACGAGGCAGTTGTGTCCGCCGAACTTGAGTCGGCTCGTGGCAGCGAAGACGAATACGCAGTTCGCCGTGCTGAGGCTAAACTCCGTTTGATCGGGAAGTCTTTCTGACCTGTTGAGCGCGAGGGAGTAAACGGTGCCGTTTTGGTGGTGGCTTGTTGACTCCCTCGCGCTCATTGTCTTTTTTGGGTTCCTTGCTATTGGCGCGTTGATCTTTCGACGTAGATGGATTTCGCGGATGGGCGCAACCTTTGAGCTATGCGTCAATCACGGGATCGAGCACTCCGCCAGAGGTTGGATGCTTGGCGTTGCGGTCTACGGGGACACCGAAATCACGTGGTACCGGACCTTCTCGCTTTCACCAAAAGCTAGGCATCGTTTCGTGCGTGGGGAAGTGATGATTGAGGGGCGCCGCGACCCCGAGGGGGCCGAGGATTATGCCCTGCACCGCGACAGCGTAATTATCGGCGCGTCGGCCGCCGATGGAGTGCAGCAGTTTGCCCTAAGTCAAAACTCGCT
>JAKPAQ010000486.1 GCA_029779385.1 Actinomycetes bacterium
ACGATCGTGTTGACGGCCAAAGACGGCACCGAATTCAAACTCCCCGCCGGCAGTACTTGGATCGAACTACTAAGCAAGTCCCAGGCCGGCGAACTGACCGTGAACTAGCCGGCTCAGTCGGTGGCTTCGGCCAACTCTTTGAGCTTGAGGCCGATCTCGACTTCGATCGCCTCACGCAAAGTGCTGCCGAACATCGACAGCACGACCTGCGAGGCGATCGGTATTAGCGCGTTGATCTTGGTGAAAAGTTCTTCCCACTGTTCGGCCGGCAGTCCGCTGTCGAGGAACGGCTGGGTGATGTCGGCACTCACGTGTTGGACGAACTGGCTGGAGATCGCCGCCAAATGTTCGTGCATGAACGGCACGATCTCCACCACGTGTTCGGGGGACAGGCCAAGCGAGACGGCCATCGCGCCGGGGCGAATTACGCCCGCATTGGTGAGGCGGACGCGGTCGTCGTCGACTGGCTCCAGCAGCCCAGACTCGATCATCTTCGCGAACATTGGGTGACTTGGCGCCACCCCAGAAAGCGCAGCCAAGTCGTCCCACGACATGACTTCGGTGGTGTCTTCGTTGCCGGTGGACTCGAAAATGTTGATCAGATCCAAGGCGACCGCCGGCGCCGTGTCGGGCGAGTTCAGCAGGGCCTCTTCGACCGCAGCGAGAGTGAAGCCGCGATTGAGCAGCGTGCGGATCAGCAGCAGTCGTTGCAGGTGCTCATTGGAGTAGTAGCCGGTGCGACCCTCGAGGCGTGGCGGGGCGATCAACCCGCGAGTTGAGTAGGCGCGAACGTTGCGAACCGTCATCTTGGCTCGCTCGGCCAACTCGGCGACCGTAAACTCTACGACAGGGGAGGCAGCGGTCATGTGGCGAGTTTAGGGCAGCAGCAGCAGGCGACAGGGCATCATGGGGGTATGTCATCGGATCGCGGGCAGTTGTTGGTCGCGACCTCCGCGATCGAGGTCGGACCGTTTCGACGCAGCGTCGTGTACGTGCTGGACCACGACGAGGACGGCGCCTTGGGCGTCATCGTGAATCGGCCGCTGGACTCTGGCGTCGAAGATGTTCTGCCGCAATGGTCGGATCGAGTGAACGCGCCGGACTGTTTGTTTGAGGGTGGTCCCGTCTCGATGGATGCGGCACTGGCGCTGGGGGTCGTTGCAGATGCGAGCCACGGACCTGACGGTTGGCGCCAAACCAGCGGTCGCGTGGGCTTGGTCGACCTTGAAGGTCCCGCGCCGGCACCGGGACTATTTTTGGGCTTGCGAGTCTTTGCTGGCTATGCCGGCTGGTCGGCCGGTCAACTCGAAAGCGAAATCGACGAGGGCTCGTGGATTGTCGTGCCGGCGCTTGAATCGGACGTTACCTCGGCGGTCCCCGAAACGTTGTGGAGTGAAGTGCTGCGCCGCCAACCTGGGGACACCAGATATTGGTCGACTTTGCCCGACGATCCGGGGCTGAACTAGCGCACCGGACACCAAGATGGCCGCGACGGCGAGGTTGAGCGTCTAAGATGGCTAGGTGGGATTCTTCGGGCGCGGCACTCAGACCGTTCATGACGAGCGAACCGAGCAAAAGCTCGACAACGGCGACCATGAACGGTTCAGCCATTACGTCCCCAAGGACAAACTCACCGAAGCGATGGTGATGGGCACGCCCGTAGTAGCCCTGTGCGGCAAAGTGTGGGTTCCCAGTCGCGACCCGCAACGTTTCCCGGTTTGCCCGGACTGCAAGGACATTTGGGAGTCGCTCAATCCTGACGACGACGAGTCCGGCAGCGATTCAAAAGAGTGAGTCAGGGCCTTCGGGCCTGGCAGCGTGAGGCGTTCGAGCAGTACGCCCGCACGCAGCCGGCCGACTTCCTCACCGTCGCCACCCCCGGCGCCGGCAAAACGACCTTCGCGCTGACGATCGCGGCCGACCTGCTGCACCGCCGGATCGTCGAACGCATCGTGGTGGTCACCCCCACCGAACACCTCAAGACCCAGTGGGCGCAGGCGGCAGCAAAAGCCGGAATCTCACTTGAGCCGACCCTGACCGGCGCGCTCGGCGCCGACTTCGACGGCTATTGCGTCACCTATGCGGGCCTGGCGGTCAATCCGATCGGTCACCGCGTGCGGATCGAACGCAAACGCACTTTCGTGATCCTTGATGAGGTCCACCACGCCGGCGACGCGCTCAGTTGGGGTGACGCCGTCCAAGAGGCCTGCGACCCGGCGATCCGCCGCCTGTCGCTTACTGGCACGCCGTTTCGCTCCGACGACAACCCCATCCCGTTCGTGACCTATGCGCCAGTTGGTGACGGTTCAATTTCGAGTGTCGCCGACTACTCCTACGGTTACGGTTCGGCGTTGGCTGACGGCGTGGTTCGCCCGGTCCTGTTCATGGCGTATTCGGGGCAAATGCAGTGGCGCACCCGAGCCGGAGACGAAGCTGCCGCCAGGCTCGGTGAGCCGCTGACTCGCGACCAGGCGGCCCAAGCGTTGCGGACCGCACTCGACCCGGAAGGCTCGTGGATTCTGGCGGTTCTAGAGGCCGCCCACAAGCGCCTGACCGAGGTGCGGCGCGACATCGCCGACGCCGGCGGAATGGTGATCGCCAGCGACCAGGAATCGGCCCGAGCCTATGCGCGGTTGCTCGCTGATATGACCGGTAAAGAGCCGACCCTAGTGTTGTCGGACGAGTCCGGTTCGAGCGCGAAAATTGCCGAGTTCTCCAAAGGGACTTCACCGTGGTTGGTGGCGGTGCGGATGGTCAGTGAAGGCGTTGACGTGCCGCGGCTGGCGGTCGGGGTTTATGCCACGACCGTTTCCACGCCGCTGTTTTTCGCCCAAGCCGTCGGCCGGTTCGTGCGTGCGCGCCGACGTGGTGAAACCGCCTCGGTGTTCCTGCCGAGCGTGCCCGGCCTGCTCGGCCTGGCCGCCGACTTGGAGTCCGAACGCGACCACGTGATCGGGCGGCCGGTACACGACGAAGCCGATTTGTTCGCCGCCGAGAACGCCCTACTGGCGAAAGCGAACGCCGAAGAAGCCACCAGCGACGAGTTGGGCAACCAGTTCGCGGCGCTCGGTTCAGACGCCTCCTTCGACCAGATCATTTATGACGGCGACGAGTTCGCCCCGATCGATTACGAGATGGTCGCCGGCGACAGCGAAGAACTCGATTTCCTTGGTATCCCGGGCTTGCTCGAACGCGACCAGGTGGCCGAACTGTTGCGCAGTGCCCGCAAACAGAAGCCGCGCCCGGCCCAAGCCGACGCGGACGTTGAGTACGAACGGCGAGCCGACCTGCGCCGCCAACTGAACTCGCTGGTCGCCGCGTGGAACCACCGAACCGGAACCCCCCACGGCGTCACCCACACGAGGTTGCGCCAAGAGTGCGGCGGACCGGCCGCGGCAGCAGCCACTACCGATCAACTGCAGCGCCGGATCGACACGCTTCGCGATTGGGCGATGCGCGCCTCCGGTTGAGTCGCCAAGTCCGACCATTTCAAGAGCGAAAACACCTAGGCTGGGCTGGTGACTTTGCGACTCAAACCACACACGTGGGCCTTTGGCGAGATACTCAAGCACTTGGCCACGCCCGTTGAAGAGGCCACCGACTATGCGGCCGTTCGCGCCGACCGCGCCCGGTTGATGACGTCGGCGGCCGGGAAGATCGTCTTCGGCAAACCAGATCGGCGCGTCAAAACCGAGGAAATTGAGATCGGGCTCCGGGGGCGCACCTTGCGCGCGCTGATTCACCGGCCAACTGGTGTCGGTGGGAACCGGCCGGTGGTGGTGCATTTTCACGGTGGCGGCTGGCTGCAGGGCGCGCCGGAGCAAACCGCTTGGTTGACGTCGCGAATCGCTGCCCGCACCGGTGCGGTAGTGATTTCGCCGTCCTATCGCCTCGCGCCAGAGAACCCGTTCCCGGCCGCGGTCGACGACTCGTGGGAGACGCTGGGATGGCTGGTGGAACACGCAACCAAACTGGGCATCGATCCTGACCGACTGGCGGTGTCTGGTGATAGTGCTGGCGGAAACTTGGCTGCGGTGGCCGCTTTGCGCGCCCGCGACGAAGGCGGACTGAACCTGCGGGCGCAAATCTTGATATATCCGGCAGTCGAAATGTATGAAAAGTTCGCCTCCGAGATCCGCCTGCCGAACGAACCGGTGCTCAGCGCGGCGGCCATGACAACGTTCGTGCGGCTGTA
Source organism: Actinomycetes bacterium (assembly GCA_029779385.1). Next base: position 4,196 of record JAKPAQ010000486.1, read on the forward strand.
CCTCGGCGACGCCTACGGCACCTTCGACCAGAACGCCTCACCACTTCGCGCGTCCTCACATGCGGACTTGCCGCCAGCGTTCATCCTGACCGCCGACCGCGATCCGCTGCTCGACAACGGGGTGCATTACCGTGACGCGTTGCGGCGCGCGGGGGTGCGGGTTCGCTACCGCGAATACGCCCAAGCGGTCCACGGCTTCGTCAGCTTGCCCGGTGTTGTCCCCGCGGCCAGCCGAGCCGCCGAGGACATTGCCGACTTCGTTGCCGCCAACGTCGTCCTCGGTCGCTAGGCCCGGGCCTAGCCGCTACTGCTGATACTGCGTTGGGATCGCCGGGTCGCCCTTGGATAGTCGCCGCGCACCTGCGGGCAGTTCAGCCAGTGACGCCTTCATTCGGGCGCGCGCATCGGCCAACGTCGAACTGTCGACGCGTTCGCCACCGGCAATTAGCTGGACTTGCAATGGCCGATCGTTCTCATCAGCAGTGGCTGCCAAGTCGACGCCAATCACTTCGGCAGTCGCGACCCCGCGGTCGTCGAGGCGGCGAACTGCTGACTTGCGTCCGCCAACCGAAGCCTTGTCCTTGCTCTTCTTGGCCACCGCAATCATTTGCCCGTCATCGTCGGCGCGCGAAACCAGTTTGTAGACGAAGCCGACCGTGGGCACGCCCGAGCCGGTCACGAGCGAAGTGCCGACACCATAGGAGTCCACCGGCGCGATTGCCAGCGAGGCGATCGCGTACTCGTCCAAGTCGCTGGTGACCGTGATTTTCGTGTCGGTGTTGCCGGCCGCATCCAACTGCGCCCGAGTCGCCTTCGCGACCTCGCCCAAATCGCCAGAATCGAGTCGAACTGCACCCAAACCGGGCCCGGTGACTTCGATCGCGGTGGCCACGCCCGTTTCGGTGTCGTAGGTGTCGACCAGCAAGGTCGTGCCGACACCGAGCGCCGCCACTTGAGCCTCGAATGCTTCACGTTCGCTGTCGTGCAGCAGGGTGAAACTGTGTGCCGCGGTGCCGACGGTGGGGATTTGATATTTCATCCCCGCTTCGAGGTTGGAGGTGGCCGCGAACCCGGCCACCCAGGCCGCTCGGGCCGCCGCGACGGCGGCCTGTTCGTTGGTGCGCCGCGAACCCATTTCGATGCAGGGACGGTCCCCGGCGGCGATCGTCATTCGCGCTGCTGCGGTTGCTATCGCTGAATCGGCGTTCAGGATCGACAGGATTAGCGTCTCTAGGACGACTGCTTCGGCGAACGTCCCCTCAACTCTCAGGACCGGCGATCCGGGAAACCAGAGTTCACCTTCTGGGTAGCCCCAAACGTCGCCGCGGAACCGAAAATCGGCCAGCCAGTCGGCGGTTGGTGCGTCGACGACTCCGCTGCGGGTCAAAAATTCGATCTGGTCGGGCCGGAACCGAAATCTTTCGATCGCGTCCAGAACGCGGCCCGTGCCAGCCATGACTGCGAACCTGCGACCACCCGAAAGGCGCCTGGCAAACACCTCGAAAACGCTGTGACGGTGAGCCTTTTCGCTGCGCAACGCAGCCTGAAGCATCGTCAACTCGTAGTGGTCGGTCAGCAGCGACGTCGAGTCCATTAGTTCAGGCTACGGCCTACGTGATCTACGTTACTGAACCCTTGATGGGCACAATAGGTAAATGACCGCGCCCGCACCCGTTGAGTTGGTGCAGCCAGAATCCGAATCCTTGGTCCAACTTGAGGACCCGTGGGTGACGATTGTCTGGAACGACCCGGTCAACCTGATGTCCTACGTTGCGTTCGTCTTTCGGACCTACTTTGGCTACACCGAAGAGAAGTCCACCGAGTTGATGCTTGCCGTCCACCAAGACGGCAAGGCGGTCGTCTCCAGCGGCCGGCGTGAAGAGCAAGAGCGCCACGTTCAGGCGATGCATGAGTACGGTCTGTGGGCGACCTTGGAAAGGACGGAAGTGTGAAGCCTTTTCAACGTCGACGCCGTGGGGCGGTGGTCGCGAGTTTTCAGCTAAACGAAGCCCAGTTGGTGGCCAACTTGGTGCGCCAAGTGGTCGAACTTCTGCTCGACCGAAATGCCCCGGCGGCCTCAGAACCGGACCCGTTGGCCCAACTGATCGGCATGACCGGACCGCTCGCGCCACCAGAGGACCCGGTGTTAGCCAGACTCCTGCCAGACGCCTACCGAGACGACCCAGACGAGTCGGCGGAGTTTCGCCGCTACACCGAGCAGGCGCTGACCTCAGGCAAAGTCGAGAACGCGCAGATCGTGCTGGAAACCCTCGCTTCTGGCGGGCTCGAGCTCGGTGCGCCAGCTGTCGAAGTCGAACTCGACGAAGCCCAACTGTTGGCTTGGCTGCGAGTGCTGACTGATGTTCGGCTCGCGTTGGCTGTTCGCCTTGGCATCGAAACCGACGAGGACGCCGAACGGTTGGCGGACGAAACTGACGAGGCCCTAATCGCGATGGCCGACGTCTACGACTGGTTGGGGTTCGTTCAAGAAACTCTCGTCGACTGCGCCTGAGGCGGCGCTCGGTCGACTCCTAGACAATCGAGAAGTGTCCGCGCTTCGGATCGCAAAAACACCGCACTTGGCTGCTGGCTAGACTCAGTGGTTGTGTTGACCATTTTGCGCGAACACGTGGACGCGATCATCGCCCACGCCCGCCGCGACCACCCTGATGAGGCTTGCGGAATCATCGCCGGCCCGATCGGTTCGGATCAGCCCACCCGCCACATCGAGATGCTAAATGCGGCCATGTCGCCGACCTTCTACGAGTTCGACTCGGGCGACCTGTTGCGGCTTTACCGCGAGATGGACGACAACGACGAAGAGCCGGTAGTGATTTATCACTCCCACACCGCGACCGAGGCGTTCCCGTCTCGGACCGACCAGAATCTTGCCGCCGAGCCGAACGCCCACTATGTGCTCGTCTCGACCCGCGACGGAGCCGACGCCGAGGGCACCGAGATCGACTTCCGGTCATACCGGATTGTTGATTCTGAGGTGACCGAGGAAGAAGTTCAGGTCGTTGACCGTTACACCAATGAACGAACTACTCCCCAAACAGAGGTTGCACCCTAATGGCCATCGAGGTCCGTATCCCCACGATCCTGCGTCCCTACACCGACGGCGAACGCGCCGTATCGGCCGAAGGCGCCTCCATCGCCGAGCTGATCGAAAATCTTGAAGCGAACCACGAAGGCATCAAGGAGCGCCTGCTCGACGGCGCCGACGTGCGCCGGTTCGTGAACATTTACGTCAACGACGAAGACATCCGGTTCACCGGCGGACTGGCCACCGAACTCAGTGACGGCGACGGCGTCGTAATCCTCCCGGCCGTTGCCGGGGGAGCAGCCTGACTCGACGATGACCCGTTACGACTCGCTGGTCGACTCGGTCGGCCACACTCCGCTGGTCGGCCTGCCGAACCTTTCGCCCGGCGACGGGGTGCGGCTGTGGGCCAAACTCGAGGACCGGAACCCGACCGGCTCAATCAAGGACCGGGCCGCGCTGTCGATGATCGAGGCCGCCGAAGCGGACGGTTCGTTGACGCCCGGCGCCACGATCCTGGAGCCGACCAGCGGCAACACCGGGATCTCGCTGGCGATGGTGGCGCGCCAACGCGGCTACAAGCTCGTTTGTGTCATGCCGGAGAACACCTCGGTTGAGCGCCGTCAACTGTTGACCATGTGGGGCGCCGAGATCATCAGTTCGCCGGCCGCCGGCGGCTCGAACGAGGCCGTGCGCGTGGCCAAAAAGATCGCGGCCGAAAACCCCGACTGGGTGATGCTTTACCAGTACGGCAACCCGGCGAACGCGGCCGCGCACTACCGCGGAACCGCACCCGAGATTTTGGCCGACCTACCCGAAATCACTCACTTCGTTGGCGGACTGGGCACTACCGGAACGCTAATGGGGGTGGGCCGGTTCTTTCGCGAGCACAAGCCCGAAGTGAAGATCGTCGCTGCCGAGCCAAGATACGGCGAACTGGTTTACGGTCTGCGCAACCTCGACGAGGGGTTCGTGCCGGAGTTGTATGACGAGTCGTTGATCGATTCGAGGTTCTCGGTCGGCCCGCGCGATGCGGTCCGCCGAGTTCGCGAACTGATCGATCACGAAGGGATTTTCGCCGGGATCTCCACCGGCGCGATCTTGCATGCCGCACTCGGCCAGGCGGCCAAATCGGTTAAGGCTGGGGTTAGTGCCGACATTTGTTTCGTCATTGCAGACGGCGGCTGGAAGTACCTGTCAACTGGTGCCTACGAGGGCACGATCGACGAGGCCGAGGACCGGCTAGAAGGACAGTTATGGGCCTAAGGTACTCAACCGGTCCGTTTACCAGTTAGCCTTCGATTCGTGAGCGACATTGTCGTGTTCTCCGGTAGCGCACACCGAGAACTAGCCGAAGAGATCTGTAGCAGCCTCGGAGTTTCGTTGTCCCCTTCGGACACTTCGCGGTTCAGCAACGACTGCCTGCAAGTGCAGTTGATGGCGAACTGTCGCCAACGCGACGTCTATATCGTCCAACCGTTGGTGGCGCCCACTCAGGACCATCTGATGGAACTGTTGCTGATGGTCGATGCGGCCCGTGGCGCGTCGGCATCGTCGGTGACGGTTGTCATCCCACACTACGCCTATGCGCGCTCGGACAAGAAGGACGCTTCGCGCATTTCGATCGGTGGCAAACTCGTCGCCGACATGCTCGCCACCGCCGGCGTCAATCGGGTCGTCACGATGACTTTGCACGCGCCGCAAGTGCACGGGTTCTTCTCGGTGCCGGTCGACCACCTGACTGCTTTGGGCGAGCTCGCTGACCACTATCGAGACCAGGACTTGACCAACGCGGTCGTGGTGTCGCCGGACTTCGGCAACGCCAAGACCGCCTCGCAGTTCGCCCGGCTGCTCGGGTTGTCGGTGGCTGCCGGCAGCAAACAGCGAAAGGCCGACGACAAGGTCGTGATCGACACGATCGTCGGTGACGTTGCCGGCAAACGCGCGATCATCCTTGACGACGAGATCGCCACCGGCGGGTCGATCATCGAGTTGATGGACAAACTCGCCGAGTATGGCGTGACCGAAGCGTCGGTCGCGTGCACTCACGGCCTGTTCGCGGGCAAGGCCGTTGAGCGCCTGCGCGACCACCCGATGATCAGCGAAGTGGTCACCACCGACACGGTCCCGCGCCCGGCAAACTGGCCAGACTTGAAGGTCCGTTCGGTGGCGCCACTGTTCGCCGAAGCGATCGCGCGAATCCACGCCGGCGAATCGGTCTCGAGCCTGTTCGACGGCGTCGACCCCTCGCACGCTCCGCCGCAGCCGAAACTGCCGCTTTAAGCGCCTTGGGTTAGCGGCCCTAGGGGATCGACTTGATCTTCACCACGGCCACCGCACCGATCAAACCGATCACCGCGGCCACCGAATACAGCATCGTGTAGCCGCCCAGTGAGGTGACGATGACTGCCGCGATCACCGGCGCGATCACCTGTGGCAGCGAGTTCGCGATGTTGATGACGCCCAAGTCTTTGGCGAAGCCCGCCTCGTCGGGGAGCACCTCGGTGACGATCGCCAGATCGACGGCCAAGAACGCGCCGAACCCGACCCCGAGCACGACTGCGGCCGTCAGCACGCCCGGCCAGGTCTGCCAAAAAGCCAACATGCCCGCGGCGACCGCCATGATCACGCCGGCCCAGATCACGAAGATCTTGCGCTTGCCGACCTTGTCGGACATGCGCCCAGCGATCACTGCCGAGATCGCCACGACGACGCTGTTGATCGCGATGACGACAAAGACGCCGTTTTCGGGATCGTCGAGACCGACCGCGTCGTCTAGGAAGAACAGCAGGTACAAGGTGGCGATACCGTTGCCGAGGTTGACGACGAAGCGAGTCAGCCAGGCCCAACCGAAGTCCGGATGTTTCAGCGGTGACAGCCAGAACGACCCAAGGAACTCGCGCACCTCGAACTTTGGTGCGCTCGTGATCGTCAGGTCGTTCGGCCGGCGCAGGTACGGCAACGCACTCAACACGAGGAACACCGCACAGGCCGCATATCCGGCGCGGTAGCGACCGAAAGCGATCGCCAAGCCAGCCCCAACGAGGATGCCGAGGGTTTGACCGAGGCTGACCATGCCGCCGGCGGTGGCACGCTGCTCGACCGGAACGCGGTCTGGCAGGGTTGCGGTGATCGCAGCCAATGACGCATTCACCGCGGCCTGTACTAGGCACCAGCCGAGGATGACGTGCCACAGCTGGGTCGCACCGGCCAGGATCGACAGGCCGAGGGCGCCGCCGAGGGTGCCGATGGTGATCCACGGGACGCGCCGTCCTCGACGTGAGGTGGTGCGGTCCGAGAATGCGCCAAAGAGCGGATTCGCCACCAGCGAGATCGCCGCGCCTAAACCAGTGATCAGCGCGAGCGTTGCTTCCTTGCTGTGGGGGCGAAGTGCCTCAGACTGCATCGGCAGCAGCACCGCAATCGGCCCGAAGAAAGCCACGAAGGTACCCAAGTTCACCAAGGTGACGGTCAGGATCCAACCGACCCTCGCCGGCGTGGTTACCGGTGTCACTCCCGGTTCGGCCGTGCTCATCGGTTCTTCTGCGAAGCGATGACTCGGCGGTACCAGTCGAACGAATCCTTAGGCGTGCGCTGCTGGGTTTCGTAGTCGAGGTAAGTCAGACCGAACCGCTGGGAGTAGCCCTCGGCCCACTCGAAGTTGTCCATGAACGACCAGTGGAAGTAGCCGCGCACATCCACGCCGGCGTTCATCGCGTCTAGGAGAGCACCCAGGTGCGCGTCGGTGTAGTCGATTCGTCGCTGGTCGTGGATGCGGCCGTCGGCGCCGGGAACCTCGTTGAAGGCGCCACCGTTTTCGGTGATGTAAATCGGCGGCAGGGCGTTGCCGTAACGCTCCTTCAAACCAACGAGCATTTTGGTGAAACCGTCGGGGACGATCGGCCAACCAAAATCGTTCTTCTCGTAGCCTTCGGGGAACACGTCCAAGTCGAACGGCAGTTCGTCACCTTCGGCTGGCGCGCCGACGAAGGCGGGGTTGTAGGAGTTGACGCCTAAGAAGTCGATCGGCGTGCTGATGGTGGCCAAATCGCCGTCCTGAATGTTCGGGTCGATGAAGCCAGCGAGCGGCCATTCTCCCTTGAGGATCGGGTCGAGGAAAACCCAGTTGTAGATCAGGTCGTAAAGCTCGGCGGCACTCTTGGCTTCAGCCGAATCGTCGATCGGGCGAACCTCGCAATGGTTGTTCGCGAGGCCGACTTCCTTCGCGCCGGCGGCCCGAAGAGCCTTGACCGATTCGCCGTGGGAAAGCAATTGGTTCCAGGCCACGTTCAGCGCATCGAACCCCAGAGCCTTGCCCGGGGCGTGGATGCCGATGCCGTGACCCAGCAGGGTGAACACGACCATCTCGTTGAGGGTGAACCAGCGGCTAACGCGGTCCGAGAGGCGCTCGCCCACTAGGCGCGAGTACTCGGCGAACCGGCCAACAATGTCGCGGTTCTCCCAGCCGCCGTTCATTTCGAGTGCTTGGGGCGAATCCCAGTGGAAGACGGTGGCGCTCGGCTCGATGCCGTTCTCCAACATGGAATCGACTAGGCGGTCGTAAAAGTCGAGTCCGCGCGGTTCGACCTTGACGCCATCTGGCTGGATGCGAGGCCATGAGATCGAGAAACGGTAGGCGTCAACGCCCAGATCCTTCATCAGTTTGAAGTCTTCGCCATAGCGGTGGAAGTGGTCGCAGGCGACATCGCCGGTGTCGCCGTTTAGCGTCTTGCCCGGCGTGTGACTGAACTCATCCCAAATGGATTTGCCGCGGCCGTCTTCGTTCACGCCGCCTTCGATTTGGTAGGAGGCGGTCGACACGCCCCAAACGAAGTCGGGGCCGAACGCGCCGGCGAGTTTGGCCGAAATCTCCTGATTTTCACTCATGGTGAAATCCTGCCTCGCCTTTGTGACCTTCGGGGTACGCAAACCGCAAACTCCTGGGTTCAAATTGGTTGCGATTGAGTTTGGGCCACCCCAAATAATGGTGTTGCGTTTCCAGATCGCGCCGCGGTTGTCTACCCTCTGACTTGTGACTGACGCGCCAATTGGCATCTTCGACTCGGGTTTCGGCGGCTTGACCGTTGCCCGGGCGGTGCTCGATCAGTTGCCGCACGAGCCGATCATTTACCTCGGGGACACTGCGCGTCAGCCCTACGGGCCAAAGCCGATCTCCCAAGTGCGCGAGTACGCCCTCGAGTGCCTCGACCACCTCGTTGACCAAGACGTCAAAGCGCTGGTGATCGCCTGTAACTCCGCTAGCGCGGCAGTCCTGCGCGACGCCCGCGAACGCTACGACGTGCCAGTGGTCGAAGTGATCTTGCCGGCCACCCGGCGCGCGGTGAACGCCACCAAGAACGGCCGCGTCGGAGTGATCAGCACCGAGGCCACGGCGACCTCGCGCGCTTACGACGACGCGTTCGCGGCGAACCCCGGAATCGAATTGCATACGCAGGTTTGCCCGCGTTTTGTCGAGTTTGTCGAGGCCGGTATCACCGGCGGGCCGGAACTGTTGAGCGTCGCTCAGACCTATTTGGCTTCGCTGCAAGCAGCCGAGGTTGACACCCTGGTGCTCGGATGCACGCACTATCCGCTGTTGACCGGCGTCCTTTCCTACGTGATGGGCGACTCGGTCACGTTGGTTTCCAGCGCCGAAGAGACCGCAAAGGACGTCTACCGGATGCTGGTGACGCACGGCCTCGAACGTGACCGGTCGCTGGCCGAACCGGTGCATCGTTTTTGGACTACCGGCAATCCGGCCGAGTTCGCCGACCTCGGGCGCCGATTCCTCGGCCCGGAGATCGAATCAGTGGATCAGTTCGCGGGGGTATCGCTATGAAACTGACAATTGTTGGCTGTTCGGGATCGTTCCCCGGACCGGAGTCGGCGGCAAGTTGTTATCTGGTCGAGGCGCCGTTTGAGGGGCGCACCTTTCGGCTGCTGCTCGATCTGGGCTCGGGCGCTTTGGGGCCTTTGCAAAAGTTCGTTGACCTGCGTGAAATCGACGCGATCAGTCTGTCGCATCTGCACGCCGACCACTGCTTCGACATGAGCGGACTGTACGTCGTTCGCAAATACCACCCGACTGGCCTGCAGCCGAAGCTTCCGGTGTTTGCCCCAGCCGGCACCGACTGGCAACTGTCGAACGGCTACGGCACCACCGAGCCGAACGGGATGACGTTGCCGTTTGAGTTTCGCGATCTAAGCGACGGCCTGGACGTGACCATTGGCCCGTTCCGATTCCAAGCCAAACTAATGCCGCACCCGGTCGAGGCGTACTCGGTTCGGTTGACCGCCGGCGGGCGTTCGCTCGTCTACAGCGGCGACACCGGGCCTAACAACGAGTTGGCCAAGTTCGCCGACGGGGCCGACCTGCTGCTGGCCGAAGCGTCGTTTGTCGAGTCGGCGCAAAACCCGCCGGACCTGCACCTGACGGGTAAGGAAGCCGGCCAGATCGCCACCGCGGCTGGGGTCGGCAAACTCCTGTTGACCCATATTCCGCCGTGGACCGATCGGGCCGAGGTCGAAGCCGACCTGTTGACTTCCTTCGCCGGTGACTACTGCCTGGTCAACGCCGGCGACGTTTTCGAAATCTGAGAGCGCAACCGCCGCCGCGGCCACCGGCAGGTGGCGACTACGGTTGTCCTATGACTCGCGAAGACGGCAGAACCGTAGACGAACTGCGCCCGATCACCATCACCCGAAACTGGTTGGATCATGCCGCTGGGTCTTGTCTGATCGAGTTCGGCAAGACCCGAGTGTTGTGTGCGGTGGCCGCGACCGAAGGCGTCCCACGCTGGCGCAAGGGTTCGGGGATGGGCTGGCTCACCGCCGAGTACGCGATGCTTCCCCAAGCCACCCACGATCGGTCCTCGCGCGAGTCGGTCCGCGGCAAGGTCGGCGGACGCACCCACGAAATCAGCCGCTTGGTCGGCCGGTCATTGCGCGCCTCGATCGACCTTTCCCAGCTTGGTGAGAACACGATCGCGATCGACTGTGATGTCCTCCAAGCCGACGGCGGCACGCGCACCGCGGCCATCACCGGCGCCTACGTCGCCTTGGTCGACGCGGTGGCTCAGTTGAAGAGTTCAGGCGCGGTAAAGGGCGAGCCGCTGATCGACTCGATCGCCGCGGTCAGCGTCGGCATCATCGACGGCGTGCCGATGCTGGACCTGCCATATGTCGAGGACGTGCGCGCCGAAACCGATATGAACGTGGTGATGACCGGTTCGGGCAAGTTCATCGAAGTCCAGGGCACCGCCGAGGGCGCCGCCTTCGACAAGGACGAACTCGACTCGTTGCTCGCGCTGGCGACCAGCGGCTGCGCCGACCTAACCCGGCTGCAGAATGAGGCGCTGGCCAAGTGAGTCAGGTCGTATTGGCTTCAGGCAACTTCAAAAAGCTCGCCGAGCTTCGTCGGATTCTTGAACCGCTCGTGCCCGGCGTCGAAGTGTTGGGACTCGGCGACATCGCCGATTACGACGAGCCGGCCGAAACCGAGGCGACGTTTGAAGGCAATGCGCTGATCAAGGCGCGCGCGGCCGCGGCCGCCACCGGACTGCCGTCGCTGGCCGACGACTCGGGCCTGTGCGTTGAGGCGCTCAACCAGATGCCGGGCGTCCTTTCGGCAAGGTGGGCCGGGGTGGCTCGGGCCGACGGCGGTGACGCGGCCAACAACCGGCTGCTGTTGGCCCAACTGGCCGATGTGCCGCCGGAGCGCCGGGCAGCGACTTTTCGGTGCGTTTTGGCGCTCGTGCTGCCCGACGGCACCGAAATTATCGAGGTCGGTGAAATGCCCGGCCGGATCTTGGCGGCCGAACAGGGCGCCGGCGGGTTCGGCTACGACCCGCTGTTTGCGGCCGACGGCTATGACGTTTCGACTGCGGAGTTGACTGCCGAGGATAAGAGCGCGATCAGTCACCGCGGCAAGGCGCTGCGGCAACTCGCGCCAAAACTTGCCGCAGTGCTGACGACCTGACGACTGCTACTTGCTCGCGGCTAGGCTGAACTGGTGACTGAACTGGATCTAAACGCCGACGTCCTGGACCTGACTCAAGCGATCGTCGACCAGCCGTCCGAAAGCCTGCATGAGGCCGAACTGGCCGATGCGGTGTTTGCCGCATTGAGCAGGCTCAGCCACCTCGAGGTGTTGCGCGACCAGAACACGATCGTGGCGCGTACCACCGGCACCGCTGCCGAACGAGTCGTCATCGCCGGGCACTTGGACACGGTTCCGGCCAACCAAAACCTGCCGTCGAAGGTCGTCGACGGTGTGCTGTGGGGGTTGGGGACCTGCGATATGAAGGGCGGCGTCGCTATCGCGCTCAGCCTGGCCGCCGAACTGACCAACCCGGTCCGTGAAATCACTTGGGTCTTTTATGAGGCCGAAGAAATCGCCGCCGAGTTCAACGGATTGGGCCGGATCGCGAGGCAAAATCCAGACTGGCTGGCCGGCGATTTCGCGATCTTGATGGAGCCGTCAAACGCGGTCGTCGAGGCTGGCTGTCAAGGCACCATGCGAGTAGAAGTCCGCACCAGCGGCGAGCGAGCGCACTCGGCCCGAGCGTGGATGGGCAAGAACGCAATCCACCTGCTCGCGCCGGCGCTGTCGACGCTGGCCGAGTACCAGCCACGCGAAGTGACCATCGACAACTTGACGTATCGCGAAGGCCTGAACGCGGTCGGAGTTAGCGGGGGAGTGGCCGGCAACGTAATCCCCGACGAGGCTGTCCTGACCGTGAACTACCGGTTTGCGCCTGACCTCGACGAGGATGCGGCGCTGGCGCATCTGCGAGACGTGTTCGCCGGGTTTGACCTGACCGTCACCGATTCGGCGCCGGGGGCGCTGCCGGGGCTGGACCGCCCAGCTGCGGCCGCCTTCGTGACTGCGGTTGGCGGCCAAGTCGGACCCAAGTTTGGCTGGACCGACGTGGCCAAGTTCACCCAGTTGGGTATCCCAGCAGTCAACTTCGGTCCCGGCGACCCGTCGTTCGCGCACAAGGCCGACGAGCAGGTCCCGATCGACCAGTTGTATCGCGTCCGCGAGACGCTGGCGCGCTGGCTGAGCAGTTAGCCGATCAACTCATCAACGAGTCGATGTCGTCGAGGCGAGCCAAGGCCCGAGCAACCGCGGCCGGGTCGACCGTTCGGGCATCGAAACTGACGAACAACTCGGTCGCTTGACCGATCCGCACCGAAAAGGCGCTGATGCCGGTCGCGCTGGTGGGGAAACCGAGACCGCCGTAGCGGGCATTGTCCGGATCTGACCACGGCAGGCTGTCTCGACCCGGCAGGGCCGGCATCGAACTGAAAGTCAACTCCAGTGCGCTCGGACCGACCTGCTTTTGCGCCCGCCGCGGCAACATCGACGAGACCGAACCGATGATGGCCGCCGGCAATGCTCGCCCGGTTGCAACCGAAGCCTGCACAGCGCGGTGCAAGGCGGCCGGATCGCCCATATCGGTCTGCACGTGAATCGCTTTGGCGAGGTTGCCGGCGAGGATCTGCTGCTCGGCCGGCAAGAAGCGCCGAAGATCGAACAGCCCAGTAAAACCGTCGGGGCTTACCGGGATCGATTCGGCGGCAAAGGCCCGCCAAACAGCCGAGGTGAGTAGCGACGTCAGCGACATCTCCTCGGCCGCGGACTTTCGCCAAGCGTTCAACGCGGCCATGGTTGCCGGCTCGAGACGATGCATGGCGGCGGTTGGGGCCGGTGGTTTGTTAGTCCAAACGGTCGGTTCGATGGCCGGTGGCTTAGAGCTGGCGGCGACCTCTTTGGTGTCTCGGCCGCGGAAGGTCGCCCACCAGCGCGAACCGAACTCGCGTAGCGACTTGGCTGCGGCCCGTAGCAACATCGCCAGATCGGCGTGTGGTTCCAGCGAGGCGAAGGCGCCGAAGTCATTGCGGGCGATCGCACTGATCACCAGTGAACAGCTCGCCCCATCGGTGGACATGTGGGTTAGCGAAATCGAAATCGTGTCATCGCCGACATAAACGGAGAGCGGAAATTGAGGCTTCACCCCAGCGATCGCGTGGTTCAACCAGCCTTGAGGATCGGTGTTCTGCGGCCCGGGTGCGAAAACCTGTTCGGCGTGCGCCCGACGCTCGGCCGCCGGCACCTGCACCCAACGCTTTTGGTCCGCTGAGATCCGGCCGGCGATGGCGTGGTCGGGATGCTCGGTGATGAACTGGACGAACGATTCGCGCAGTTCGGCCAAAGTTGGTGCATCCACTTTCGACGCGACCGCGGCATGGAAGTGGTCCCGCCACGGGCGGTCCAACAGGTTCATCCGACGACTGGTCATGGCTGGTCTCCTCGATAGACGGCAGCGGTGGCTTCGGCGACGTCTCGCCAAGATGGAACTACGGCCGGGCCAAGTTTTGGTCCGGTTAGGGCGGCCGAAATGGCAGTGGTCACTTCGGTCAGATTGGTCGCGGTGACCAGTTCGGCCCGATCGCTCAAGTAAGCGTCAGTGATTTCGCGGTGGGCGGCGATGTCGCTGAGCACGAGCCTCGCTCCGCCGGCGGCGGCCTCGAGCGGCGCCATGCCGAAGGCCTCATGTTCTGACAGCGAAACCAACACTGCTGCGGTGCGCAACCAGCGGTTTACCTCTTCGTCGCTGACCGCCCCAATGACCTGGACTCGTGAATCGTCGCTGGCTTCGGCCCGAACGTCATCGAGCGCCGAACCGCTGCCAAGGATCACCAGTTTGGCTCCGGTTTCAAGCCCGCGGAATGCTTGAACGAGGCCGGTGACGTTCTTGTACGGCTCGACCCGGCCGAGGCTCAGCACGACTGGTTCGGTCGTGGCAAACGGCTCAGCCGCATGAACCGAATCGACGTTGACTCCATTTGGAATCACCGTGATTTTGTTTGCCGTTTCGGGGTATTGGCCGATCAGCAGTTCACGTTCGGCCGCCGAAACACAGATGACCTCATTCGCATTTTCGAAGCAGCGCCGGCCAAGCAGATGAAAGCCACGGTGCAGCAGTTTGGCGAACCGCGAGTGGCCGCCGCCATGAAAGTGCGGCGTGAACACCAAGCGCCCGCGTCGCCGCAGGGCAGCTAAACCGGTCAACGCGTGATAACTGTGCACATGGACGACGTCATAGTCGCCGCTGGTGCGCAAAGCCCGCCAGAGCAGTCGCGGTGCGACCGACATCGACTTGAGCGACCAAGCAGGCAGGACAGTGACCTGTACGCCTCCTCGGTCCTCATGCTGGACGCCGCGCACACCTCGGCGAGCGGTCAACACTTCGACCTGCCAGCCCAGTTCGACCAAGTTCGTCGCCAGTCCGGCGACGTGGCCTTCTACGCCGCCGAGGCTTGGCGGATAGCCGGGGCTAACCAGTAGTACTCGAGGCACGGAAGTCACGACTGTTTCTGGTTGACCTTGAGCACGAGTTCGGCGATCCGGCGGTGACCTTCATTGGTGGGGTGAACGTCGCGGAGTTGGCAGTAGTAGGTCAACTGGCAAATCTGCTCAGCGCGACGAGGGATCATGCCAAATTCTTCGGAGTCCACCATGTCGTCGGCCGGCAGGTTTCCGCCGAAAGCTGCCGTGACGTCGGCGACCTTGGCGCCGTGCTTTTCGAAGGACTCCTTGAGCGCCGGGTTGACGATCTCGTTGAAGAACTCGATCGATTCGGTGGCGTCGCCATCTGGAACCGGCGAAAGCGCCGGGTTGGCCAAGAGGACGTTCGGATAGTTCAGGCCGATGATCGGGACCGAATCGCCGACCCGGGCTCGGATACCAGAAAGCAATTGGTCCAAGGTGACCTGGACTCGCTTCATTTCGCTCTTGGAGCAGGTGCGCCAGTCGGCGGCCTCGATGCAGCCTTGAACGTCATTGCCGCCGAGGATCACCGTCACCAATTCGACTTCGTCGCCGTGCTTGTCAAGCCACGCGAGCACCGCGTCGCCTTCGGAACTTTCAGTTGGCTCAGGTCCGCCGACCGGCCGCGCAGTCGGCACACAGGGCGCACCTTCGACATAGTCGACGGCGGTGATGCCAGAGCAGGCGTAATTCATCAGGGTGAGCCCGGTTTGCGAGGCGATCTTGAACGCGAAGCCGTCGGTGGAGTTCTCTGCGTCGTGGCCGTCTACGGCCGGGCGAAAGCCAGCGGCATAGGAGTCGCCGATTGACAGGTAGTAGGGCCCCTTCTTGGGGGCGACCTTTTCCTTGGAGTCACCGGCACAGCCGCCAAGAAGGCCAAGCATGAGAACCGCAGCCGCCGAAGCGACGAGAATGCCAAGAGATTTCCGAGATTTGTTCGCAATCACCTCATTACGGTAGTGGTAACTAAAAATGTAAACTAGAGTTTCCTTAGTAATCAGTGGAATTAGTGATCAAGGCCACTTCGATGTCACGAAGGTGAGTCAGGTCACGTGAGAAATCGCGTCATATGGCTTACGCAACTGCGTCTGGCTTTGTAGCGTGTCCAAAGGAACCACAGAATCGGGTCTGTGGTCGCACGTCGGCAGCAAGCCGCCAGAAGCAGGAGCAAGCACTTCACCATGACCTCACTTTCGATCGTCATGCCTGTCTACAACGAGGAAAAGACGGTCGCTCACGCGATCGATCGGGTCCTATCCGTTGACTTCCCATGCCAGGTAGAACTCATCGTCGTAAACGACGGCAGCAGTGACGCCACTGCTGGCATCATCGACCGCTTCGCCGGTCCAGGTGTCATTGTTCGGCACCTGCCGATGAACCAGGGCAAGGGGTCGGCAGTTCGTGCCGGCGTCCGGCAGGCGCGAGGAACCCACGTAGTGATCCTCGATTCGGACCTTGAATACACCCCGAACGACATCCCCGCGATGCTGATGCCGGTGTTGCGCGGTGAAACCAACCACGTCTTCGGCACCCGAATCTTCGGCCTGAACTCGCGCTTCACCTCGCTGAAGTTCGCTGTTGGTGGCCGCGCGACCACCTTGGCCGCGAACCTGTTGTTCGACTCGTGTGTCACCGATATGCACACCTGCTTGAAGTTGCTGCCGGTGGCAGACATCAGGGCGATGCCGGTTCGCGAAAAGGGCTTCGGGCTCGATTCGGAGATCGTCGCTCACTTGCTGCATGCCGGTGTCCGCCCTTACGAGGTGCCGATCTCTTATGTGGGTCGCACGATCGATGAGGGCAAGAAGATCTCTTGGCGTGACGGCTTTGAATGCCTGCGCATTCTGCTGATGACCCGACTGCGTCGCCCCGTGCGTCTGCCAGTTGGCAACATCACCCCGGCGCTCAATAGCGCGCCGACTGTCGGTGCCGATCGTTGGACTGTTCGTCGGGCAGATTTGACGGAGACGCCACTGCAGGAGGCCGGGCTTCAATCCGGATGAGTCGTTCGTTTCTGGTTGTTGGGCCGAGTTTTCGCTTCCTCAGCGGGATCTCGGTCTACACCTGCCGGTTGGCCAACGCGCTGGCAGCAAACCACAAAGTGGGCGTGCTGCTGCTCGACCGGCTAATTCCGGCAAAGCTTTACCCAGGCGGCGACCGGGTGGGCGACAACCTCACAGCGCTGGATTACGACCCTTCGGTTCGCCGCTTCGGTCAGATCGACTGGTTCTGGTTCCCGCGAATTATCCCCGCAATCTGGCGACTGGTGCGAAACCGTCCCGATGTAATGGTTTTGCAGTGGTGGACCGCGGCTGTCCTGCATACCTACCTGCTGCTGGCGTTGGTGGCCAAGGTGTTGCGAATCGACGTGGTGATCGAGTTCCATGAAGCCCAAGACACCGGCGAAGCCGAAGTCCCTGGGGTCGCCGCCTACGCCCGACTGTGCACTCCGCTATTGCTTCGAATGGCTGATGGCGCACTTGTGCACAACGAGCACGACCGTGAACTGTTGCGCCAAACATACGGCGGCAAACGGATCGACCGACTAGAGCTCGAGGTCGCGCCGCATGGCCCCTACGACCACATGTCGGTTGCCGAACAACCCGTTAGAGACGCCAACGATCAAGTCACCCGACTGCTGTGCTTTGGGTTGATTCGGCCCTACAAGGGAACAGAAGACGCCGTTCTTGCGCTTGATCTGATGAGCGCTGAAGATGCCGCAGACTTTCACCTGACTGTCGTTGGTGAAACTTGGGAAAACTGGGATCTGCCGGCCGAAAAGATCGCGGTCAGCAAGTACCGCGACCGAATCGACTTCGTGAATCGGTACGTCACCGACGAGGAGGCCGCGAACTATTTCGCCTCCGCCGATGTTTTGGTGCTGCCGTATCGACGCGGTTCGGCAAGTGGGCCGTTGCATATCGCGATGGCGAACGGTTTACATGTAGTGATGTACGCAACCGGAGGGCTCGTCGACGCGGTCAAGGATTACGCCGGCGTCAAACTCGTTGACCAAGACGATGTCGCTGCGATGAGCGAAGCGTTAAAGCAAGTGCGCACAAACCGGGCAGAGCGTTTTGCGGACCCGCATTCGTGGGATGAGACCACCGACGCATTCGATCGGTTAGCCGACGCCATATGAGCACGACCAAACCGGCCCAGTCCGCGCGACTGATCGATCCGATGGTGCTGCGAACGCCAGCAGCACCACGTCGGCGTACCGTTCTGGCTCTGCTAGCCATCGGAATTGTCACGATCGGTATCTCTTTTCGGCTCGCGGCCGAAGGCATGCCGGCGGTGCTTTACTACACGGTTTTTTGGGTGGGCATGCTTTCGGCTTTACTGCCGGTGGCCTTCCAAGCGGTCGCCGCCACGAGTGCTCGCCGAGACCGCCTGCTCGCGGTTACCCTGTTCGCCGTCATTAGTGGCTTCCCAAAGTTTCTGCGAAATCCGTTTGCGCCGTCGTATCACGATGAGTACGCCCACTACCGGGCCGCAATCGACGTTCTCGACACTGGTCATCTGTTTGTGCCAAATGCGTTGATCCCGATCGTGCAAAGTTTCCCGGGCACTTCGGCGGTCACTGCGGTGTTGCATCTACTGTCTGGCCTGCCGGTCTGGATCAGCGGAGTAACCATCGTTCACGTGCTGCACGCCGCCGGCATCGTCGCAGTTTTCTTCATCGTTGACGGTTGTCTGAACTCCTCGCGTGCTGGCGCGATCGGCGCCATCGTTTATGCAATCAATCCGTCTGCGGTTTACTTCTCCACTCAGTACGCCTACGAGTCGATAACGATCAACTACTTCTTGTGGATTTTGGCGCTGGGCGTGCTGGCCGCCAGAACGTTGGATCGCCGCCGCCGATACGGGCTCCTGCTGACCGCGATTGTGCTCGGTATGGCCACGATCGTCACCCACCACCTAACGGCCTTGTTTTTGACTGCGGCACTTGTTGGTCTGTTAGTGGTCGCGCTGCTATGGCCGTCTCTGCGTAAGTGGAGAACCGATGACCGACCGCAACTCAATCCTCGGCCGGAGCGCCAAACTTGGCTGGTCCTGCTGGTCGGGTTTGTGCTGACGGTGGCCGGCTGGGTCACCTGGGCGGCGCCGGCCACGATCGACTACCTGCGACCCTATTTCGGCGGTTCAGTTGTCGAGTTGAACAGCATCGCCCGCGACGATGGCGACACCGGTAGGCGGCTTTTGGCCGACAGCGTCCAGCCGATTTGGGAGCGCGCCTTCACCGCCGCTGCACCAGTTCTGCTCGGTTTGATCGCCTTGGTGGTCGTGTGGGCGATCTGGCGTGACCGCAATCGTTGGTATTCAACCGCAGTCGGGTTGATGGCGTTCGGCATGATCTATTTCCCGGCTGTGCTCTTCATTTTGGCGCCTTCGGGTGCCGAAGGTGCCCGCCGCTCTTGGGGATTTACCTACGTCGGGATCGCAGTGATCGCGGCGTTCGTCCTATTGCGGCCCAGCGACCGAATGTCGTCTCGAACTCGCTCGTGGCTTGCCGGAGTCGGCTTCGTGGTGCTGCTGATCGGCAACGTCGGCGGCGGGCTAAATGACCCGTACCGCTTCCCTGGACCATGGCGGTGGGGGACTGATACCCGCTCGGCCAGCCCCGAAGCGAAGATCGTGGGCGAGGCGCTCGCGGCCCAAGCCGGTCGGGTCAGGGTCGTCACCGACGCGTACACGAGCCTGCAGTTGGCGGCCTACGGCGGCCACGACATTGCTGCGCCCTCGCTCGGCTTTCCCGCTTGGGAGTTAGTCCAACGCGACGATGATCCCTCGCCGGAACTGGCACAAATGCTGCTTACCTCCCAATACAACTACCTGGTCGTCGACGTGCGCATGGCCGAAGAGGCCGCCTTCAATGGTCACAACTTCGGTCAACATGACCCGTTGCTGACGCTGCCGACCCCGAAAAAGAACCTGGATCGGCTAAACGTTGTTCCTTGGGCATCGCTGGTTATCACCACCGAGCATTTGCGGGTCTATCGACTCGACTTGCAGTTGATCGGCCAAAGCATCAACCAAAGCGGCAGTAACGACGGAGGTGGCTCGTGAGAGGGAACCGAGTTGCGCCCGTCGCCCCGGCAAAGTGGGCTGTCTATTCGCTGATCGCCGTGCTGATTTCGGCCGCGATCGTGCAGTTTGTGCCGTTCGTCTGGCTGACGGCCCCGGCGGCCGGCGTGCTGGTTTGGATCGGCGGGTCGGCACTTGCTTCACTGCTGCTGGGCAATCACCAACGCGGGCGAGTTTTTCACGGCGTCCTTGGCCTTGTGCTGGGCATTGTGGTGATGTTGATCGTGGGACTATTCCTGCACTACAGCGGTCGTGGCATCAGCCACACTGAGGTCGTAGGGACGATGTCGTTCGTCTGCGCCGCGATGGTCTTGGCGGCGGTCGTTTTCCGGCGTGAGGCGATCGGCGCTGGCTTCCTGTTGATGCGCGACGTGATCGCCGCAGTCCTGGCCGCGACCGTCTTGGTGGTCGCCGGTGGAATCGCGGTTGCGATCCAAGACCGACCGGTAGAACAGTTCGAGGTTTTGTCGTTCACCGACCCAGCCGTGGCCAGTTCCATCGAGGAACGACAAGTAGACGCCGGTGCGCAAGTCTTCGTCAGTTGGGAACTGCACTCCTTCGGCTACGAGGTCAAGCAGGCGCCGTGGTCGCAGATTCGCCTCGGCGACGATCAGACCACGAAGGTCGATGTGATTTCGGTGCCGTCGGTGGCCGACTCTGACTCTGGGTTCCGCGGGTCTGCGCGAGTTCGTGCGCCCGATACCCCTGGCGCCGCCCGGATCGAGGTGACGGTCCGGTTCGCCGGTCCAACCGGGGAACCGATTGAGCGGCAGGTATTCATGGCCGTGTACGTCCGATGAGTCGGTTGCGAGCGCTTCGCGATCCGGTCGTGAGCAACAGCGTTGCCATCATGGGCAGCACGCTGGTCACTTCCGGCTTGGGATTCATTTTCTGGATGGTTGTTACCCGACTAGCCGATCCAACGACCAGTGGTATCGGCGCGGCGTTTGCCAGCGGCGTTCAGTTGGTGGCCGTGGTCGCCAGCATCGGGGCCGCTGCCGCCTTAGTCGAGTGGCTGCCGCGGGCACAAACTGATCGCACGTGGCGCCAATACGTCACCGTGGGCATGGTGACCGCGATCGGCACCAGTTTAGTTGGCGGTGCACTGATCGTTTTGGCCTCAGCCGCCGGATTTGCCCTAGTGCCGGGGTTGGACAGTGGCTGGGCGAGCCTCGCCTTTTTGTCCTCCGCGGTGCTGTTTGCGGTCGGCTCGGTGGTCGACTACATCTGCATTTCCGAGGCCAGGGGTCGCGTGCTGCTATTGCGCAACACGCTGATGTGCGGACTGCGGATCCCTTTTTTCGCGCTACTGCTGATCCAGTTCAGCGGGACTGACGCGATTTTTTGGGCGTGGACCATCTCGGCGGCACTGTCTATTGCCTACACCTGGTGGTCGTTCTCGCGCCGCGGCGAACGGTCGCTGAGCCCAGTATTTGGCGATGTGCGCGAGCACCTTTGGCAGATGCGCCACTCCCTCGTGGGCCAGCACCTGATCACCGTCAC
>JAKPAQ010000506.1 GCA_029779385.1 Actinomycetes bacterium
AGTACAACAAGTCGGAAGACAACAAGTTCAGCGGCATCGAGTCGGGCGAAATGTCGGGTTCGCGCATCGGCTTCCGCACCACGGAAGCGCTGGGCAACGGCCTGAGCGCCATCGCCCAAGCCGAATTCGGTTTCAAGGCTGATTCCGCTGCCGATAAGAACGGTCTCTACCACACGCGTAACGCTTGGGTCGGTCTGAAGCACGACCAGATCGGTGCCTTCACCGCTGGCCGTCAGAACAGCGTCGCTTACGACTGGATCGCCAAGGGCTACGCTTCGGACATCACCGTTGTCTACCCGAGCAACACGCTGGCCAGCAACTTCACGCAACTGCACTCGAGCGACCGCGTTGACAACTCGGTCAAGTACGCTTCGCCGGTTTGGGGTGGCTTTGAAGTCCGCACCGTCTACGGCTTCGGCGAGAAGGTCGGCGCGAACCAAGATACGTCGGACGCTGGCAAGTTCACGCTGGGCGGCGCCTACAAGAACGGCCCGGTTGATCTGGCCCTGATCTACGCGCAAACCTCCCCGAATGATGCGGTTGTCGGTGACGACGGCGTCAAGGGCTGGAGCTTCGGCGGTTCGTTCGACTTCCAGGTCGTCAAGGTCTTCGGTCAGTACCAGCAGGAAAAGAACAAGGCCACGGTCGGTGAGTATGACCTCGACCAGTGGACGGTTGGCGCTCGCGTTCCGGTTGCCAAGGCCGGCACGGTTGTCGTCGAATACGTCCGCCTGAAGAAGGACTTCGACGCAGCTGCTTCGGTTGACGGCAAGGCCGCCGGCTGGGGCGTTGGCTATGAGCACGCTTTCTCGAAGCGTACGACCGGCTACGCCGCTGTTAGCCGCATCAGCCACGACGATTTCGTCAGCAAGGGCAACAGCTTCGGTGGCGTGCAGTACGACAAGGACGCCAGCGTGAACTCCTTCGCCATCGGCATGCGTCACACCTTCTAATCAGTCTCCGGACCGATTCGAAACAGAAACGGGCGCTTCGGCGCCCGTTTTTTTATGCGTTCCATCGTGAGGTGTCTTGATGTCCGAAGCTCGTCCGCGTTCGCCGTTTGAGTTATTCCTGGCGCTCTCGTGGCTGGCGCTGCAGGGCTTTGGCGGCGTGCTGGCCGTCGTGCAGCACGAACTGGTTGAGCGCAAGCGTTGGCTCTCGAAAGAGGAATTCGTCGAAGAATGGGCGGTGGCGCAGGTGATGCCGGGGCCGAACGTGATCAACCTGTCGTTGGTGCTCGGGGCGCGTTACTTCGGTTGGCGCGGTGCACTGATGGCTTTGCTCGGGCTCGTCGCATTGCCGCTGGTGATTGTCATCGCCGTGGCGTATACCTACAGCCAATTTTCGGATTCGACCGCCGTGCAGGGTGCGTTGCGTGGGATGGGGGCGGTGGCGGCCGGGCTGATCATTGGTAGCGGGCTCAAGCTCGTTCCTGCACTCAAGCGCAACGTGCTGGGAATGACGATCTGCGCTGTTTTGGGCTTGGGGACTTTCGTCGTCATCGCGCTCTTGCGTCTGCCGCTGCCGGTTGCGGTCTTCGGTTTTGGCGCGCTCGGTTGCGTG
>JAKPAQ010000513.1 GCA_029779385.1 Actinomycetes bacterium
CGCGCCTGCACTTTCTGCGAGCGCCAGGTAGTTCTTGACGAGGGTGTTCTTCGCGTTGTGACGGCAACCCGTCATGCACTCGCCACATTCAATACATCCGGTGCGGTCAGGCCCAACTCCGCCGAAAAACGGATCCGGCACGGATTCCCCGGCCTTGGGTCCAAAGAAGACTCCCACTGGCGTGAGCTTGAACGTATCGCCAACGCCCATCTCGTCAGCGGTCTCCTTCATCGCCACGTCGGCTGGAGTCATCGTCGGATTCTGGGTCACGCCCAGCATCCGGGTCGCCTGGTCGTAGTACGGCGAAAGCTCAGCATGCCAATCGGTGATGTGCGCCCACTGCTTGTCGTTGAAGAACTCTGCGGGTGGGACGTAAAGCGTGTTGGCGTAGACGAGCGACCCGCCGCCAACTCCGGCACCTGCCAGCACGATGACGTCACGCAGGAAGTGGATCCGCTGGATTCCCTGCAAGCCCAATTTGGGTGCAAAGAGGAAGCGGCGAAGTCGCCATGACGTCTTTGCGAAGTCCGCGTCTTCGTACCGACGACCGGCCTCGATGACACCAACCTTGTAGCCCTTTTCGACCAATCGCAGTGCCGAGACGGAACCACCAAAACCTGATCCAATAATTAGTACGTCGTAATCACTCATGGTCGACCCAACTTCTTCATCATCTTCGAGTAGCCCACGAGCACTGCGCCCCACTGCTTGTGCGTCATGAAAGGCGGCGTTCCCCAGCCCGCGAACCTTTGTGTTCCGATGGTCTGCGACTCCGTGTACTTCATCAGGCCTTCGCGCCCGTGCCGACGCCCGAGTCCGGAGTCCCCGAATCCGCCCATTGGAGCTCCGGTGGCGGCCCATGCGGTGGCATAACCCTCGTTGACGTTGACGGTCCCCGCGTGCAGTTTGGAGGCGATCTCGCGTCCACGCCGCAGATCCCGCGTGATCACCGATGCGTTCAACCCGTAATCGGTCCGGTTCGCCAGTTCAATTGCCTCGGCCTCCGTGTCATACGGGTAGATGCTGACGACGGGGCCAAACGTCTCGTTGCTGAAACACGCCATGTCCTCGCTGACGTTCGCGAGAACCGTTGGTTCGAAGAAGAACGGCCCCACGTCCGGACGAGGCCGACCTCCGACAAGAACCGTCGCACCCTTGGCGCGAGCGTCGTCGACGTGACTGATGACCGTGTCGAGTTGTTTGCGGCTGATGAGGGACCCGACGTCGGCGTTCCATCCGACCTCGGCGGAAAGGCGCATCTTCTCGACCCGCGCCACCATCGCCTCGGTGAACTCCTCGGCAACACTGCGATGTACGTAGATGCGCTCCATCGAAATACACAACTGTCCTGCATTTGCGAAGCTCGCACGTTGTGCGATCTCGGCCGCCTTGGCGATGTTCGCGTCGTCGCACACGATCATCGCGTTCTTACCGCCAAGTTCCATCGAACAACCGACGAGGCGCTCGCCGCAGCGCGCGGCGACCTGACGGCCGACGCCAGTGGAGCCGGTGAACATGATGTAGTCACCGCGCTCGGTGATCATCGGTCCGACGACCGGACCCTCACCAGCCACTACGCCGAACAACCCATCAGGAAGGCCAGCCTCGTACAACAGGTCAACGAGCCAAAGTGCCGACAGCGTTGTCTGAAGGTCAGGCTTGAGCACGATGCCGTTACCTGCCAAGAGCGCCGGGATGGCATCGCCAACAGCCAGCGTGAGCGGGTAGTTCCATGGCGAGATGACGCCAACGACACCCTTCGGGTGGTGCAGCTCAACTGCGGTCGCGACGACTGGGACCGCGCCTGCGTGTTTGGTCGGTCGCAGGAGCCCGGCCGCGACCTTCGAGTAGTGCCGCGCCGTGATCGCGACGTCAACGAGCTCCTCGACTGCATGGATTCGGGCCTTGCCGGATTCCAATTGGGCGATGTCGAGGCCTTCTTCGCGCCTGGCCAACACGAGGTCGTGGAACCGAC
>JAKPAQ010000515.1 GCA_029779385.1 Actinomycetes bacterium
CTCGGTTCACTTCGCGCAGGTTAGTGGTGCGCATAGGTGTGCGGTCATGCATCAGCACAACGGAACCGTCGGCGGCAGGTTGCACGTCGAACTCGACGCCATCTGCGCCAAGACGGACGGCTTCGCGAAGTGCGGGCAGGGTGTTTTCTGGGTGGGTAGCGCTTTGGCCACGGTGGCCATTGATCCGCAGGAACTCGGTCATATCTCTACGGTGTCTGTCGAACCTGACTAAAAGATGAACTGCGCCTAAGCGTTTGGGAAATTACTCGGCGGCCAACTTGACACGCTAGCCTCACGTGGTGAGGATTTTGCGCAGTGTTGCCGGCATCTACTGGTTCTTTAGTCGTTGGACGTATAAGTCCGGACCGGCTCCGACGGGCTCAGGAATTATGGTTGCCGCGCCGCACACCTCGAATTGGGATTTCATCCTCATGTTGGCGGTGGCTTGGCGAAGTGGCCTTCGGCCCTACTTCTTGGGCAAAAAAGAACTGTTTCACGGACCAATGGGGCCCGTCATGCGGGCATTTGGCGGGATTGCGGTGGATCGGCAGAACCCGGCAGGATTGGTTGACGACCTTATTGCCCGGGCCAACTCTGACGAGTTGTTCCAACTCGTGATCACCCCAGAAGGAACTCGAAAGAAAGTGGACCGCTGGAAGTCAGGCTTCTACCGGTTGGCGATGGACGCGGGTTTGCCGGTGACGCTGGCCTACTGTGACCGAACCACGATGACTTCAGGGTTGGGGCCGACGTTCAAGCTGACCGGCAATGTCAAGGCCGACATGGACCTCATGCGCGACTTCTTCGCGGACAAGGCCGGAGTGAAGCCAGCCAACCGGTGCGATCCGATCTTGGCTGACGAATCTGGACTCGCCTAGTTCAGAATCGGTAGCAATGCCCGGCGGTTCGGTCGAAGGATCGGCCACAACTAGACTTGGGCCTCGTGAGCCAAACGCCTGAACTTCCCGAAGATGACCTGCCCGAGCAGTTGCGGGTTCGCCGCGAGAAGCGTCAACGGCTACTTGATGCCGGGATCGACCCGTACCCGCTGCTGGTCGAGCGAACCCACACGATAAGCGAAGTGGTTCACACCTACAACGCCACCGAACTTGGCGCCGACGCCCAAACCGGCCAGACGGTCACGATCGCGGGCCGGGTGATCTTCCTTCGAAATACCGGAAAACTCTGTTTCGTCCGGTTGCGCGAGGGCGACGGCACCGAAATTCAGGCCATGCTTTCGCTTGCCGAAGTTGGCGAAGAGTCACTCGCGGACTTCAAGGCGCTCGTGGACTTGGGCGACCACCTCGCGGTTACCGGCGAGGTGATTACCAGCCGCCGCGGTGAACTCTCGGTGATGGCCACGTCGTGGCAAATCGCAGCCAAGACGCTTCGGCCGCTCCCAGTCGAACACAAGCCGCTTTCTGACGAGGCCCGTACCCGGATGCGCTACGTGGATCTGATCGTTCGCGAAGAGGCCCGCGACAACGTGCGGGTCAAGGCGGCCGTGCTCAAGTCGCTGCGCGCGACTTTGGACCGCAACGGCTACATCGAAGTGGAGACGCCGGTCCTGCAGCACACCAACGGTGGCGCGGCGGCCCGGCCGTTCCACACGCACCTGAACGCTTTTGACGAGTCGTCGCTGTTGCGGATCGCGTTGGAACTGCACCTGAAGCGGGCCTTGGTCGGCGGCATCGACAAGGTTTACGAGATCGGCAAGACCTTCCGCAACGAGGGCGTTGACAACACCCACAACCCCGAGTTCATGATGCTCGAGGCGTATGAGGCCTACGGCTCTTACGACACCATGGCAACCCTCGTTCGCGAATTGGTTGTTGATGCGGCCCGAGCAGTTGGCAAGACGGTAGTACCGGGTCGAGATGGCAGTTCGATTGATCTTGAAGCGCCGTGGCGTCGGGCAACCATTCACGAACTCGTCGGTGAGGCCACCGGCACGAACGTGGATGTAACCACCGCAGAATCTGTCCTACGTGAACTTGCCCAAACCCACGAGGTCAGCCTCAAGGACGGCTGGGGTTCTGGCGAGATCGTGCTCGAACTTTTCGAAAAGCTGGTCGAGCACACCTTGATTCAGCCGACGTTCGTTTGCGACTACCCGGCGGCGGTTCGACCGCTAGCCAAGAAGCACCGCACAACACCAGGGCTCGTTGAGGCTTGGGACCTAATCATCAACGGTGTCGAACTCTCGCCGGCCTACTCAGAGTTGAACGACCCAGTTGTTCAACGCGAGCGACTCGAGGAGCAGGCTCGGCTGGCTGCGGCAGGCGACCCCGAGGCGATGGACGTCGATGAGGACTTCTTGCGAGCTTTGGAGTTCGGCATGCCACCGGCCGGTGGCATTGGGGTCGGTGTGGATCGGCTCGTCATGCTCCTACAGGGAATCGGAATTCGCGAAGCGATCTTGTTCCCGATTCAGCGACGCGAGTAGAACTCGGCGAAATTGACCGATTCTGCCGTCAGCGAACGGTGGAATCACCTGCCACGATCAACGGTTTAGTTAGTTGGACAGCAAAGTGAGGGTTACCGCTTCACGTCTATGCTGAAGAGAACAGTCCAGCAGAGGGGACGACGATGTTCGAGAGATTTACCGACCGGGCCCGCCGAGTCGTAGTGCTTGCCCAAGAAGAGGCACGCCTTCTTAGCCACAACTACATCGGCACCGAGCACATCCTGCTCGGTCTGATTAGCGAAGGCGAGGGCGTTGCTGCCAAGGCTCTGGAGAGCCTCGACATCTCGCTTGAGGCAGTCCGCGGCCAGGTTGAAGACATCATCGGCCAGGGCCAGCAAGCCCCCAGCGGGCATATCCCGTTCACTCCGCGCGCCAAAAAGGTGCTCGAATTGAGCCTGCGCGAAGCGCTGCAGTTGGGGCACACCTACATCGGCACCGAGCACATCTTGCTCGGTCTGATTCGCGAAGGCGAAGGCGTCGCGGCGCAAGTCCTCGTCAAGTTGGGTGCTGACCTGAACCGAGTGCGCCAGCAGGTAATCCAACTGGTCAGCGGCTTCCAAGGCAAAGAGTCTGAGACCTCAGGTAGTAGCTCATCCGAGGCGCCAGCGGCATCGAGCGCCGTGCTCGACCAGTTCGGTCGCAACCTCACCCAAGCTGCCCGTGAAGGCAAACTCGATCCAGTAATCGGCCGCGACGATGAGGCTGAGCGGGTCATGCAGACCCTCAGCCGCCGAACCAAGAACAACCCGGTCCTAGTTGGCGAGCCTGGCGTCGGCAAGACCGCCGTGGTCGAATCGCTTGCTCAAGACATTGTGCGTGGCGATGTGCCCGAGACGCTAAAAGACAAGCAGATTTACACGCTTGATCTTGGCGCGTTGGTGGCTGGCTCGCGCTACCGCGGCGACTTCGAAGAGCGGCTCAAGAAGGTCCTCAAAGAGATCAAGACCCGCGGCGACATCATCTTGTTCATCGACGAGATTCACACCCTCGTTGGCGCTGGTGCTGCCGAAGGCGCGATCGATGCGGCCAGCATCCTCAAGCCGATGCTGGCGCGCGGCGAGCTTCAGACCATCGGTGCTACCACGTTGGACGAGTACCGCAAGCACTTCGAAAAGGACGCTGCGCTCAACCGCCGCTTCCAGCCAGTGCTGGTCAACGAGCCGTCGGTAGCTGACACCGTCGAGATCCTCAAGGGTCTGCGTGACCGCTACGAGACTCACCACCGCGTGACCATCACCGACGAGGCACTTTCGGCTGCTGCCACGATGGCCGACCGTTACGTCAGCGACCGCTTCTTGCCGGACAAGGCGATCGACTTGATCGATGAGGCCGGCGCCCGGCTGCGGATCCGCCGGGCGGCCACGCCGCCGGAGTTCAAGGAATTCGACGAAAACATCGCCGATGTTCGCCGCCGCAAAGAAGGCGCGATTGATGCTCAAGACTTCGAACTCGCGGCCAGCCTGCGCGACGAAGAAAAGAAGCTGATCAACGCGCGCAATGAACGGGAGCGGGCGTGGAAGTCCGGCGACCTCGACCAGGTTGCCGTAGTCGACGAACACCTAATTGCTGAAGTATTGGCAAAGGCGACTGGCATCCCGGTTGGTCAGTTGAGCGAAGAAGAGTCCAGCCGACTGCTCAACATGGAAGAAGAACTCCACAAGACCGTCATCGGCCAAGACGAGGCAATCCGGGCGCTCTCGCGGGCGATCCGACGTACCCGTGCTGGGTTGAAGGATCCCCGCCGCCCGGGCGGTTCGTTCATCTTTGCTGGCCCTTCGGGCGTCGGCAAGACGTGGCTTTCCAAGGCGTTGGCCAAGTTCCTCTTCGGTGACGACGAGGCGCTCATCCAGCTCGACATGTCCGAGTTCGGCGAGAAGCACACAGTTTCGCGGCTGTTCGGCACGCCACCGGGCTACGTCGGCTACGAAGAGGGCGGCCAACTCACCGAGAAGGTGCGCCGTAAACCATTTAGCGTGGTGCTCTTCGACGAGATCGAGAAGGCGCACCCAGATATCTTCAACTCGCTGCTGCAGATCCTCGAAGAGGGACACCTCACCGATGGGCAGGGCCGAGTCGTCAACTTCAAGAACGCGGTCATCATCATGACCACGAACTTGGGCGCACGCGAGATCGCCAAGGGCGTGAACCTTGGCTTCTCCCAGGCTGGCGACGCGGTCGGCACCTACGAGCGGATGAAGGAGCGGGTCGGCACCGAACTCAAGCAGCACTTCCGCCCTGAGTTCTTGAACCGGATCGACGAAATCATCGTGTTCCCGCCGTTGACCCAAGATGAGATCTTGCAGATGGTCGACATGATGGTCAACTCGCTGGAGTCGCGACTTGCCGAGCGGGATATCTCGATCGAGTTGACGACCGCAGCCAAGGAGAAGTTGGCTTCCACCGGCTTCGACCCTGTGATGGGTGCTCGTCCGCTACGCCGGACGATCCAACGCGAGATCGAAGATGTCATGGCAGAGAAGTTGCTCTACGGCGATCTTCGTCCCAGCCAGATCGTGCTAATCGACGTTGTTGACGGCGAGTACGTCTTCACCGGCACTTCCAAGGCCGACCTTGAATTGACTGGCCTGCCGCCAGCGGTCGAGGCTGGTGCGGGTTCAGAAGACTGACCCGCACCACGCTTCGGCGTGGCGAGTCGGCGCAGTGGCTTCAGTGCTGGCCGATAACGTGTTCTGGTGAGCAACCGGCGAGTTAGCAAAGACGTCTATTGGCGTCGGCGCTTGCTCGTGTTGGCCGGACTAATCGCCCTACTTTGGATTGGCATCCAAGTCGTCCAGATGTTTGGTGGCGCCGAAAAAGCGCCTGACAAGGCCGCAAAATCGACCCCCACCACGGCTTCGGCAACTCCTTCAGCGACTGAGCCTGCGCCCGATCAGGTCATGGTCTCCTTGGACACCTCAACTACCCCATGTAAGCCAGAGAACCTGCGGATACTCCCGTCGGTGGCCCCCGGGCAGTACGCCGGCGGACCCATCGCGATGGACTTGATGATCGCTACCTTGGATTCGGTGCCGTGCACTTTCGAGCCGACCGCCGCCGAACTGCTGGTGGTGATTGACGCGAAGCGAGCGCCAATCTATGACTCCTCGGTTTGTCGGACGGCGTTCTTCACCGCGCCCGTGCAGATCGCCGGCGGGTGGGCAGCGGTCACCCCGGTGGAATGGTCGGGGAAAGGCTCGGGGAAGGCGTGCGGCGCGGGTGAAGGTTTTGCCGGGCCAGGAACCTACACAGTCAAGGTCGGCACTTATGGCGGCGAACCGGGGGCAGCGACGTTCACGATCGTGCGCCGGCCAGCAGCGACAACGACGCCAACGACTGCGCCAACCGCAACCCCGGCACCAACTTCTACCCCGGCAACAAAGCAGACTCCAAAACCGCAGTAATTCGGCCTGACCTGACTAGGGCGGCTCAGACGTAGCGTTCGAGCATGCTCGACTCGGCAAGTCGCGAAAGGCCATCGCGGACCCCACGTGCACGCAAGTCGCCTACGCCCTCTACGGCCTGGAGATCGTCCAGACTCGCGGCCAGCAGTCGCTGCAGAGTGCCGAAGTGGACGATAAGGCGCTCCACTACGGTCGCGGGCAGTCGCGGGATGCGAGCGAGCAAACGATAGCCATGAGGCGAAACTGAAGAATCTAACGTGTGGGTGTCGCCGATCTGCAGGGCCACGGCAACTCGACCCAGGTCGAGTACGGCCTCTGAATCCAGTTCGGCCAAGCTTTCCAAAATTTCTGGAATTAGCTCTTCAGAGCCTGTTGGCAGGTAGTCGCGCACAATCAGGGTACGTTCGGCGTCCACCCCGGCGATTAGTTCGTTTAGCTGCAGTGAGAGCAGGCGGCCTTCGGAGCCAAGTTCGAGGACGTACGTCTCGATTTCATCGGCGATCCGGCGAACCATCTCAAGCCGCTGGGCAACAGCAGCGACGTCGCGGATCGTGACGAGGTCCTCAACCTCAAGTGCCGAAAGGGCATC
Organism: Actinomycetes bacterium; assembly: GCA_029779385.1. Next base: position 6,458 of record JAKPAQ010000515.1, read on the forward strand.
GGAGACTTCGTCGAGACGGGTGCGATAGCGCTCGAGCGTCTGCAACGCCTGGTTTGCCCTTCCGACGACAGCGGTTGCGTCTTCGAGCACGTAGCGGTCGTCATTGAGGTAGACCGCGATCATGTGCATTGACGCCGACACCGAGATCACCGGCACGCCACTTTGACGAGCTACGCGCTCGGCAGTTCGGTGACGGGTACCAGATTCAGTCGTCGGGATTGACTGGTCGGGCATCAGGTGGACTGCGGCGCGCACGATCCGAGAAGCGGACGAGTCGAGAATGATCGCGCCGTCCATCTTCGCAAGTTCTCGCAGGCCGGTAGCAGTGAATGGCACGTCGAAGGTGAAGCCACCGGTTGAGATCGAATCGATGAGTCGGTCCTGGCCGAGCACGATCAGGGCACCAGTTCGGCCACGCAGAATCCGTTCCAAGCCTTCGCGAAGCGCGGTTCCGGGCGCCACTGAACTCAGTGTTGCTCTCAAATCCAGTGCGGCCACCGCGAATCCCCGTTCTACTGACTAGTCGCGCTCATCTTAGGGCAGAGCGCGTAGCGCAGCAGACAGATCCGCGGCACGAAGCACGCGAAGTCCAACTTGGTTTAGGTCTTCGGCCCCGGCCGGGACGATTGCGTGGGTGAAACCGATCCGGGCGGCCTCGCGCAAACGGGACTCAATTCCGTGAACGGTTCGAACTTCGCCAGCGAGGCCAACCTCGCCGATCGCGACCAGTCCGGCCGGCAGGGGAGTTCCGCCGGCAGCCGAAATCACTGCCAGGGCAACCGCCAAATCAACGGCCGGCTCATGGAGCCGGGCGCCACCGACCGAAGCGGTGTAGACGTCATGCTGACCCAGCGAAACGCCGGTCTTGGTCAGTACGGCGAGCAGCATTGCCACCCGGGAGGCGTCCAGCCCGCTCGAGGAGCGCCTCGGCGAGGGGGTTGTCGCTGGCACGGTCAACGCTTGGACCTCTGCCAGCAGTGGGCGCCTGCCTTCCATCGTGACGGTCACGCAGGTGCCTGGCACTGGGGACTCGTGGCGCGAAACGAACAATCCGGTCGGGTCAGGGACTTCCACAATCCCGGCGTCGACAAGATCAAAACAGCCGATCTCGTCTACCGGGCCAAACCTGTTCTTAGTAGCGCGGAGTAGGCGAAGGCGACTTGTGCGGTCGCCTTCGAACTGCAAAACCACGTCAACTAGATGTTCGAGCACGCGCGGGCCCGCAACTGAGCCGTCCTTGGTCACGTGGCCAACCAACAAGACGGCGATGCCTTCGGCCTTTGCCCGAGCGATCACGGTGGCGGCCACTTCGCGCACTTGAGTGACTCCGCCGGGCACGCCGTCGATATTTGCCGAACCGATGGTTTGGACGGAGTCGACAATCACCAGGCTTGGCTTCACGGTGTCGATGTGGGTGAGCAGCCCGCCCAAGTCTGTTTCGGCCGCGAGGAAAAGTTCATCGGCGAGCGCGCCGGTGCGCTCGGCCCGCAGGCGAACCTGAGCGGCCGACTCCTCGCCCGAAACGTAGAGGGTTCGCCGGCCTGCGTTTGCCCACCTGGCAGCGACCTCCAAAAGCAGAGTGGATTTGCCGACGCCTGGTTCGCCCGCCAGCAACATCACCGCGCCGGGGACCACGCCGCCGCCGAGGACGCGATCTAGTTCGGCGATGCCAGAGCCGGTTGCAGCGGCCTCGGTCGCGGCCACTTGGGCGATGGGCACGGCCGGGCTGCTTACTGGGGCTGCTGCGGTTCGGCCGGTCCTGCTGGCTCCACCGGCGACATCTACCGTCCCCCAGGATTGGCATTCGCCGCAGCGGCCGACCCATTTCGCCGTGGTCCAGCCGCATTCGGAACAGGCGAACGCGGCTGCAGTCTTTGGAGGCATGGCTCAAGCCTAAAGAACTAGGCCGACAAGTTTTGGGTTGTCCTCAGAGGCGAACGATGCCCGTTGGTGTTTCGAACTCGGCTGCCAAGATGCCAGGCGCGCCGTTTGGTGCAACCCAGCGAACTTCGATCTGTTCGAGGGCACTAACTGCCGGTTCGCCGAGCCAGTCGGCGAGGCGTTCGGGGGAACCGGCAATTTCCAAGGCGACCAAGGTGACGTCGGACTCGGCCATCTGCGACGGGTGCTCCTCAGCTGGAACGTCCCACTTGAGCACGTAGGGCAATTGCGGATCCGTGCGCATGCCGTGGACGCCGATCTGTTGCCAGTTCAGGTTGTAGCCGTCGGGACGGTGGCGATTGCCCGGGACACTATGTCGTCCGATTCGATGCTCGACCGGTTCGATGTCCTCAACGCTCACGCACCAGCCAAGCCAGCCGCCACCCAACTCGCTGCGGGCTTTGACTGCCTGACCGAACGGTGCCTTTTCGGAGGCCGGATGTTCTAGCGCCTCAACGAGTTCGAGGTACTGGCGGTTCTGCAACGGCAAGATCATGTTGTTGGTGCCAAAGCGTGGGTGAACGCCTCCGGCGAGAAACGCGGCGCCGAATTTTTCGCTCAGCTCGCTGGCGGTCGTCTTGAGGCCAGCTGGTCCGACGGCGAACGACAGATGGTCGAGGTGCATACCTTCATTGTGGCCACCTACCGCCGCGGCGCGGTGATCAGGGTCACCTTGGGTCCGCCGGATGCGGCACGGGTCGGCCATTGCTGATGAAGGCCTTGCAGTGCTCGGCCAGCACGTCATAGCCGGCTGGCCCCATCATCGCCACGAGCTCGGCTCGGTTGCTGACGTAAACCGGTTCGACACCAACGTGAGCTTCGGTATTGGCCGAGCAGTACCAATCCAGATCGGCGCCGCCGGGGCCCCAGCCGGTTCGGGTGTATTCACCGATCACGACTTCGGTGTAGTTCTCACCGTCGCCAGGGTCGATTTCTCGAAACTCGCGCCGCAGCGGTAGTTGCCAGCAGACGTCAGGCTTGGTCGTGTGTGGTTCGCGGCCAGTAGCAAGGGCATGGGCGTGCAGGGCGCAGCCGTAGCCGCCCTCAAATTCGGCCGAGTTGTGGAAAATGCAGGCGCCGTCCACCGGACGAGTTTTCAGTTCGTCGTCCTCGTCGCGTTCGGTCCAGCCGTTTCGGTGACCTTCATCGTGCAGTTCCCATTCGGTTGGGTCGAGTTCGGCAACGAATTCGGCCACCCGAGCATGGTCCTCGTCCCCACTGAAATGGGCGCCTAAGGTGCAGCAGCCGGCGTCAGGAGAGGTTTGGTAGATCCCCGGGCAGCCGTTGCCGAAGATGCAAGTCCACTTCGAGGTCAGCCAAGTAAGGTCGCAACGGAACCGTTCGCTGGCGTCGGACGGATTCGCGAATTCGACGAACGAGCGAGGAAATCCCAGGTCAATTTCGGGCACAAGCGAAAGACTAAGCCAAAGAACAAATCAGCACTCTTGCTTCGGCCGGCGACAAGCAGTGGGACACTTGGA
>JAKPAQ010000519.1 GCA_029779385.1 Actinomycetes bacterium
GGATGGCCGTGTTCCAGTAGTTCGCGGAACCATCGTTGTACGTCCCCGTCACCGTCACCGAACCCGAAGCAATCGCGGCGTTGTTCACCGTGACCGTGCGGTTATCGGGGTCGATGCCGGTGATGACCGACGAAGCAGCGACGCCCGTACCGGACAGCGGAAGACCGACAAACCAGCCATCGGTATTCGCCACCTTGTAGACCGTCGATCCGGACTGAAGCGTCGTGTTGGCTTTCGCCACCGTCGCCGTCGCAGCCGTACGAACGCGCGCATTCACGATCTGCTTGCCGCTCGCGATTGCACCGCCCTTGCCTGCCGCCGTGATGCCGAACGCCGTATCTGCCGCCACCGATGCGCCGCAGAGCACCGGGAACTTGCCGCCGATCACGAACCACGCGTATTGCACGTAGGTCGCGTTCAGCGGAATGGCAGACATGGACACGCCGAGAGACTGGCCCATGTTAGCCGTGTTCGGCGCGATGACGTACTGATAGCTCGAATTCCACACCGCCAGCGTTCCGGCAACGATCGCCGTGGTGGACGTGGGAATCGCGAGCCGGATCAGTTCCAAGCCGCCCCAGTAGGGATCGACCACGGACGTGATCGTGCCCACCGGGATGAGCGGAACGTAGCCGGACGTTGCGGTTGCCACCTCGACGGCAAGCCCGCCGTCGGTGGTGTTGTTGGCGTTGCCGGCGAACGGGTAGCCAACGATGCTGTTGATGCCTGCGGAAGTCGTCATGTCTGGTTCTCCTTAGACTTTGAGTACGCCTTGCAAACTTCTGTTGCTGGTCACGACGTTCCCTTGCCACAGAATCGGGATGACCACGGCGTCCTGGTTGACCGACTTCAGCTCGTCCATGATTTCCATGTTCGCGGCCGAGTGCACCACGAGTTCGAGGTAGTCGGTATTCAGGAAGTAACCGTGCGCCGCAGGGATGCCGCCGGACGAATCGAAGAACACGTCGGCGCTCTTGTACTTCATCGCCAGCATGCCGCC
>JAKPAQ010000546.1 GCA_029779385.1 Actinomycetes bacterium
TTTGGCGAAATCGTCGTCGTTCCGCTGCTACTGACCGAGGCATTCCACGCCAAGGTCGATGTCCCAGTCGCCGCGAAACTGGCCGCGCAAAAGCACGACGTGAAGATCGAAGTGACCAAGGTGCTCGGTATCGAGTCGGCCTTCTTCAACGTGCTCGACCGCCGCTTGCGTGAGGCGTTGAGCAAGAATCGCGTCCGCGAACTCGATGCGCTGGTTCTGGCCGGCGCTGGCTCCTCTGACCCCTTGGCCAACGCGATGGTTTCGCGGGCGGCCCGCGCTTGGGGCTCCCATCACAAGTTGCCCACTATCGCCGCGTTCGCCTCCAGTGCTCCCCCTGCGGCCAGCGAAGCGGTCCGGGCACACCGAGCCGACGGACGTCGACATATTGCGGTGGGGATGCTTTTCCTCGCTCCTGGCGTGTTGCCCGACCGAGTTGCCGAGTTGGCCATTGAGGCCGGCGCGGTTGCCGTAGCAGAGCCATTGGGTGCAGCCGACGAAGTTGCCGAAGTGATTCTGGCCCGGTACGCCGTTGGTGCGGTGGGTTTGGTTTCGATGGACGGGCTATTCGCCGACGTTTGAACGTAGGCTTGACACATGCTGTCAACCCACGAGTTAGCCGACCTGTACGCCTATCCTGCGGCAGGTCGGCCGTGGGTTAGATCAAATTTTGTTGCGTCCATTGACGGCGCCGCCCAAGGCGCAGATGGCCTTTCAGGAAACCTTGGCGGCGAGCCGGACGCCCGAGTGTTTCGGGCGCTGCGCGACCTCTGCGATGTCGTTGTGGTTGGGGCAGGCACGGCCAGAGACGAGGGCTATCACCGGATTGACGGTGGCGTGCTCGTCCTAGTTAGTCGGTCGCTCGACATCCCCGAATCGCTCCTTTCCGCTGGCCTTGTGGTGATCACGACTGACGAGTCTCCAGTGAAGCAGCGCGCACGTATTGCCAAACGCGTTGAAGTGCTGGTTCTCGGCCAGTCTGAGGTTGACTGGCCTGAGGTTTTTGCCGAATTTGCTCGCCGCGGCTGGAATCGAGTTCTAGTAGAAGGAGGGCCGAGTTTGCACGGCGCTTTGATCCAGGCCGATCTCGTCGATGAGGTTTGCCTAACTGTCTCACCGCACTTGATCGCCGGCGATCAGCTGCGAATTGCCCAGTCAACTTCGCCAGTCCTACGTGAAATGAGGTTGGGTCACGCGGTGACCGACGAGGGTGTGCTGCTGACACGCTGGGTCCGGGAGCGTCCTTGACTCACAGTTGCGACCGCGTTCGGCCTAGGCTGTAGTCATGTACAACGTCGCGCTTCTCGTAGAACGTCAACTCATCGACCTAGACGCCGATCAGATCCTCGCCTTGCACGAGGGCGTCGACGATGACGTCACGTATCACATGCTGCTGCCCGTCGATTCGAGCACGGCGGCCCTGAGTTCTTCGATGGCTGCCTTCGGTGGCGCCCAGTACATCCCGGTGGAAGAACCTGCTGCCTACCGAAAGCTCGAGGACGAGTTGCAGTTGGCGGGGCAGCAGGAACTCGATGCCTCTGCCGCACTCCTGACCGAGCGCGGCCAAAAGGTCGTGACAAAGCTAGTTGATTACGACCCAATCGATGCGTTGGTTGAAACAGTGCAGGAGAGCGCTTGCGACGAAGTCATCATTTTGACTGACCCACATGTCGTCTCGGAGTTCTTGCACTTGGACTGGACTTCGCGCGCTCGCCGCAAGTTGAACGTGCCTACCTTGCATCTGCTGGAGCACTACACCTTTGAACAACAAAGTGACCTATGAGCGATTCGACCTATCCGCTAGTTAAAGACGAGGACCAGTGGCGCGCTGAACTCAGCGCGGCCGAGTTTCATGTGCTTCGCCAAGCCGGCACCGAAAAACCGTTCAGCAACGAGTTTGAAACGTCGACTTCCGTTGGTGTCTACCGCTGCCGCGGGTGCTCTGCTGAACTTTTTCGCAGCGAAACCAAGTTCGATGCTCATTGTGGGTGGCCGGCCTTCTTTTCGCCGCTTGCCGAAGATCGAGTCGTGCTCATCGAAGACGACTCCTTGGGCATGACTCGCACCGAGGTCAGGTGTGCCAATTGTGGCTC
>JAKPAQ010000552.1 GCA_029779385.1 Actinomycetes bacterium
CCAGCCTCCCCAGATTACGAGGGCCGCACGTGCTCGGTCGGTTCGGCCGCGACCTCGACAGAGCCAAAAGCCAACGACCAGCAGAGTCATCGCCGCCGGGGCGAACCAGGCGATCTGACCGCCGATCTCAGCATTGAAAAGTCGGCCAAGGCCCGGCGTTCCCCAGCCGCCACCGCCACCCACGGACCCGGTTTCGTTTCCGCTGAGTCGACCAAAACCGTTGTAGCCCAAGGTCAGCTCGAGGATCGAGTTGTTTTGCGAGCCGCCAATGTATGGACGTGATTCCGTTGGCCACAACTCCACTAGGGCCACCCACCAGCCGGCCGCAAGGATCATCGACCCAAACGCAATCAGCAGATGTACGAGCCGCTTAGGCCATTGAACCTTGGCGCAAATCAGGTATCCGGTCATGAGCGCCGGAAGTACGAGGAAGGCTTGCATCATTTTGGTCAGGAACGCTAGGCCAACTAGCGCACCGCCGAAGGCCAACCAGGCAACGGCTCGGCGGGGATTCTCGATGGCCCGCAATGTTGCGTACACGGAGCCGATCAAGAACAGCACCAAAAGTGCGTCAGGGTTGTTGAACCTGAACATAAGAACGGCCACGGGTGTGAGGGCAAGGACCAGACCGGCGGACAGGCCCGCCCACGCGTTCGCAGTCGTTCGTTTGACGGTCGCATACAGCAGCGCGACCGAACCGACCCCGATGAGCGCCTGGGGAATCAGCATGCTCCACGAGGAAAGTCCGAAAAGGCGAATGCTGATCGCCATCGGCCAGATTGATAGCGGCGTCTTGTCGACGGTGATCGAGTTCGCCGCGTCCGAGGAGCCAAAGAAGAAAGCTTTCCAGGACTCCGAACCGGCTTGGGCTGCGGCCGCGTAGAACGAATTGGCCCAGCCTGACTGGCCAAGGCCCCACAGGTACAAAACTGCAGTGCCGACAAGCAGCGCTGCTAATGCGAGACGTTCAACGGTGGGCTTGGTGATTTTAGGCGCCGGAGCTTCTGGTTCTTTTCGATGCGACTCGGCAGTTGGTTCAAGTAGCGCTGTCATGAACCAAATCTCGCTGGCGCAGTTGTGGTGACTCTTCGATGTCGCTGTGGGTTTGCTGTGAGCTTCGCTCGGCTTCGCAGTCAGCTGCTGAAGATCAACGTGAACGCCGTGTCGCCAGGGCTGCTTTGGACCTCGACTGTTCCGTCGTGCGCCAACATGATCGCCTTGACTAAGGCCGTGCCGAGGCCAGCGCCGCCGGACGACCTAGTTCGTGAGGAATCGCCTCGAGTGAACCTCTCCCAAAGGACCGGCATAAGGTCCGACGGAATCCCCGGCCCATCGTCATGGATTTCGATCCGAGTTGGGTTGGCCAGTACCCGCGCGGTTACCGTCGTGCCGGCCGGGGTGTGCCGGCGGGCATTATTGAGCAGGTTGGTCACTGCTTGGTGAAGCCGCAGTTCGTCCCCGATCGTGGTTACTGGTTCGGACGGAACTTCAAGTCGCCAACGGTGTGACGGGCCAACGACTTTCGCGTCGGCGACGGCCTCCACCACCAGTTGAGTTAGATCGACTTCCTGGTGTCCCAACGGCCGACCAGAATCAAGACGCGCCAAAAGGAGCATGTCTTCAACCAGGGTTGAGATTCGGCCAACTTCGGATTCGACTTTTGCCAGCGCGTCAGTCGGGTCAAGTCCGGTGCGACGACTCAGTTCGGCGTAGCCCTTGATCGTCGTTAACGGGGTTCGCAGCTCGTGGGAGGCGTCGGCGAGGAATTGACGAACATTCTGTTCACTCTCATGACGGTCTCTCAAGGCAGCTTCGATGTGCTCGAGAAGTTGATTCAACGCCAACCCGACTTGCCCGACTTCGTTGCTCGGGTCAGTTAGTTCTGGTCGTACCCGAGGTGTGACTAGGACTTCGCCGGTTGACAGGGGAGTGGCGGTGACGTCGTGTGCGGTGGCGGCAACCTCGGTCAGTGGTTGAAGTTGGTGCGTGACGATTCGGCGCACAACCAACATCGCGACCGCGACCGCAAGCATGGCGAGCAGAACTTCTACTCGGATCAGACTCGTGATCGTGTCGTCGACTGAATCAGTTGGCAGGCCGAAGACCACGCGCGCGCCTTGGGGGTTGACTGCGGCGGCTACCCGGAAGGTGCCAACGTCGGTCAGTTTCAAGGTCTGCGGGTCCTCGCCGGCCTGAATTGAATCCAGTTTCGCAAGTGCGTCTGACTGGAGGCGACTTAGTTGCCCCGAATTTGTTATTTGGGCGCCGTCGCTGCAATCGTCTCCAAAAACGGCGGTGACGCTGCCGGCATTTTGTCCTGGCGGGAGCGCGTCGATGTTCGCGCACGAGCTGAAATTTCCGCCGCCAGGTCCGAACCCGTCGAATCGCTGGGAGCGTTCGACGGCCTGATGCAAATCTTCGTCGAGTTGCTGCATGAGGGAGGC
>JAKPAQ010000558.1 GCA_029779385.1 Actinomycetes bacterium
GTACTGACGAATCTGCTCAAGCACTTCGCCTGGATTGAACTCATCGATGAGTACTACGGTCGCGCCGGTGCGCACTGACATCGAAAGCACGCAGTTGAGCCCGTAAACGTGGAACATCGGCAACAGCCCAAGGACAACGTCGCTGGGCAGCGAAATCGGCGGGTTTGAGATTTTCAACAATTGGTCGAGGTTCGCCGAAAGCGAGCGATGCGAGAGCATGACGCCGCGCGGCAAACCCGTTGCGCCGGAGGTAAACAACACCACCGCGGTCGATTCTGGGTCCGGCGGCGCATGTGGTGGCTCTTGGCTTGCGCTGTCAAGCAACTCGGCGAATCGCAATTCGCCGGCCAGTGCAGCGGATCGATGCACGACGACCTTCGCGGAGCCAGTTTCGGCTTCGCGTACTTGGGTGATTGAGGTTGAGTCGGCGACTACCACCTTGGGTGAACAGGCCTCGATGATTCGCGAGATCTCGCGCGGAGTCGATCTGGGGTTGATCGGAACCGCGATCAGGCCACCGCGCAAAATCCCGTAGTAGGCGACGGCGAAGTCAATGCCGTTCGCCATAACTAGTGCGACTCGCTGTCCAGCGAGAATTCCTCGCCCTAACAGGGTCTGGGCTACGAGGTCTGCCCAGTGGTCGAACTCTTCCCAGGTAACCTCCCGGTCAGTTCGCGGTTCGATGAGGGCGATTCCGGTGGGGTCGCGACGCGCGGCTTGAGCCAGATCGTCACTGATATTGACGGCCATGCCTCGAGTCAACCACACCATGTGGGCGTACTTGGCCGATACAGTGAACGTCATGCCCCACGGTCAAGGAAATGATCTGCCGCCAAACCTAAAGTCGCGTTCGATCTTGGAAGGTCAAGCGGCCTCGGCCGCGACTGAGGTTGAACTGGCGCTCAATCAGCCACCTGACCCCACCGCGGCAGCGTTTTTCGATGTGGACAACACGATCATGCAGGGCGCATCGATCTTCTTGCTGGCCCGCGGACTGCACAAACGTGAGTTCTTTTCGACCCGCGATATCGCCAAAGCC
>JAKPAQ010000562.1 GCA_029779385.1 Actinomycetes bacterium
GCGATCGCCCGATTGCTGGAGCAGTGGCCAGCAGGGGTAACCGGCAACGTAGTCATCGAGGTGCCCGGTCCAGGCTCCAAGCAGGACTTGGCGACACCGGCTGGCGTGAACGTTGTTTGGGTGCACGGGTCGGCGGCATGGATCGCTGAAGTTGAGGCGCTGAAGCCGTCCGCGCAGACGCGTTTTTGTTGGCTTGCGGGCGAGTCAGGTGCTGTTCGGCGGCTCAGAAAGTTCGCTTCAACCGAATTAGCGATTGCTCGCGACTGCCTAGACGCCACCGGTTACTGGCGAGCTTGACAAACGTTTCTTTTTGGGATCCTGCACTCGCGGCCTAGTGGAAAACAAATTGTGGAAAAAAATTGCAATCTTTTTTCATTCCACACCTTGTGACTCACATTTACGCAGGTCAGACGCCATTGTGACGGTCGTCACAATCGAGTATCCACAAGTTCCTCCACCGACTGTGCACAATCAACCTCGGCGTTTTCCACAGGAATCTCGAATTTATGCACAACCCCTGTGCGTGCTCATCTCGACCCAGTTGAATCGGACCCGTATGGTCGCAGAGGTGGTTGTTTCGGGACTTCACCGCGACTGATTCTGTCGGGGCACCCTCCTAGAGTTTTACTACCAACACGCCTGTCCCGAGGAGCCTTGTGAGCGTCACCGATTCCTATGAGTCCGAACCAACGCGGTCGGCTGGATCGGCATACACTCCGCCCCAGGACATGGCCGCCGAGCAGAGCGTTCTTGGCGCGATGCTGCTGTCGAAGAATGCGATCGACCCAGCCAACGACTTGCTTGAGGGGCGTGACTTTTACCGTCCAGCCCACGAACTGATCTTTGACGTAATCACCGAACTGTTTAACCGTGGAGAACCGGCCGATGCAGTTACCGTCGGAGCCGAACTTGCGCGCCGTGGCGAGATCGGCCGCATCGGCGGGTCGGCCTATTTGCACGACCTAGTCCAAGGTGTACCGATCGCGGCCAACGTCGACTACTACGCCCAGATCGTTCACGAAAAGGCCGTACTTCGCCGGTTGGTCGAAGTGGGTCAGCAGGTTGCACAACTTGGCCAGTCCGGAACCGGCGAACTCGAAGACATCGTAGATCGCGCTCAAAAGGCCGTGCTCGACGTTGACGGTACGAAAACGAACGATGACTATGCGCCGTTGGCCGATCTCGTCCCAACGACGATTGACGAACTCGAAGAACTACAAAACCGTTCAGGTGAAGTCAAGGGCGTCATGTCCGGGTTCCCCGATCTTGATCGGTTGACCACCGGTTTTCGCGCCGGCCAGATGATCGTGGTCGCCGCTCGCCCCGGTGTCGGAAAGTCGACACTCGGTTTGGACTTTGTCCGGCACGCGTCGATCCGGCAGGGACTCACCTCGGCGGTCTTCAGTTTGGAAATGTCCAGTTCGGAAATCGCGATGCGAATGCTCTCGGCTGAGGCGCGAGTCGGTATCCATCACATGCGTGGCGGCACGATGTCCCAACACGACTGGGAATCCATCGGCAAGGTCATTAGCAATGTTCAAGCCGCGCCGATCATCATCGACGACAGCCCGAACATGACACTGCCCGAAATCCGCTCCAAGGCGCGACGCATCAAGAAGCAACACGGCTTGGACTTCATCGTGCTGGACTACTTGCAGCTGATGACTTCGGGAAAACGCGTCGAAAGCCGCCAGGTAGAAGTTTCTGAATTCAGCCGCCAAATCAAGCTTTTGGCCAAAGAGCTTGAAATTCCGGTCGTCGCGATCAGCCAGTTGAACCGAGGCTCCGAGCAACGCACCGACAAGACTCCTCAGTTATCTGACTTGCGTGAGTCCGGCTCGATCGAACAGGACGCTGACATCGTCATGTTGCTGAACCGGCCTGACCAGAACAGCACCGGCGAACCAGAACGACCCGGCGAAGGCGACATCATCGTGGCGAAGAACCGATCCGGCCCGGTCAACCGAGTCTCGGTCCTGTTCCAGGGTCACTATTCGCGGTTCACGCCATTGGCTCACGACATCGAACCAGAATCCGGCGGGGCCTCGGCTGCCGACTTTGGCTGAACCAACCGACTTCAACCAGGGATTTTAACTAGGCGCACCGGCACTGACCAATAGCCGGCGAACGGTTCGCTTTCGGCCTGGATCGGCTTCGTCGTATCGAATTCGACTCTGCCGGCCGTCAGCAACGTCTGAACAATTACCCGCAATTGCAGAGTCGCTAGACCACGGCCAGGACAAACGTGAACACCGGTGCCATAGACAAGATTTTTGTCACGATTACGGGCCGGGTCGAAGGTATTCGGATCCGTGAAGGCGGCCGGATCAAGATTTGCTTCACGCCAAGACAACACGATCTGGTCGCCGGCATTTATCGGACATCCGGCTAACTGGGTGTCGGCGGTCGCCGTGCGCCGGTTGGAGACGAACGGGTCATTTAGCCGCAATATTTCATCTATGGCCGCGTCCAGTTCAGCATCGGTGGCCCTGGTTAGGAACCGTTGATGCTCGCTGTGCTCGGCGAGCCATGCCACCACGACGCCCACACAACGGGCGACCGAAGACAGATCACCGCCGGTCCAGTTGCGTAACACCGAAATCACGTCCGCCTCGGTTAGCGGGCCAACTTCGCCGGTCCGGGCGCCAATGAGTTCACCGGTCACATCGCTGGCCGGCCGGCCCTGGCGTTGTCGAATCAAACCGGCCATCATCGAGTCGAACCTTTCGGCGACTAGTGCCGAAGCCGCTAGATCGCCAGCAATAATCGCCTCACGGTGGTCGCTGACCCAGGCGGTCAACTCCGGTTCCAAGTCACTTGGCCAACCCAGCCAAGCCACCGAGCCACCGATCGCGAACTTAATCCCAAGATCAGCGACCGCATCGAACTGGCCAGCCGGGAACTCGGCAATGATGCGGGTGGCCAATTCTCGCAATGCGGGCTCGAGCGCCTGGATCTGGTCCGCGCTGAAAAACTGGTCGAGCAATTCGCGATAGCGAGCATGCTCCTGTCCGTCCAGCCCGTTTGGAATTTGCCTGAACCGCGAAACCGCGTTGGAAAAAAGGGCCGGATTCGTGGCTGCGGCGACAACATCAGCATGTTTAGTCACTACGAGGCGCCCGGCGCCGTCACGTTGGCGACCTGAAAACTCACTCACGTGATGACTCTGCGCCATGAGGGGGTCAGCCGCACCCCAAGATCACGAATCAGGTGGCCAAATTCATAGCGCCGAAACCAGTTCAGTAACTGCTGCGGGTGGCCCGGCAACCGACCAGATCAGGCCATGAGCCTCCACTTGGATACAGGTGCCACCGACACCTGCGAGCAGGGCAGCACCGGGCAGCCAGTCCCAGACCGGAGTGCTGTGTTGGAGCCAGCAGCCGAGCCCGCCACTGGCAACCAGCGCCAAATCCATCGAGCCCGAACCGAGCATCCGAATGGTCGCCGGCAGGTGCGCGGCGCGCGACCAGGCCGCGAAAGCCGGCGAGTCTTCGATAAATGTTGGGTGCGCGTACGTTGCCAGACTTAACTCGGCGACCGGTCGATCCGCCAGTGGCGCCAGGGCCACCCCGTTGCGATTAGTGCCGAATTCGGGGCCGCCGGCCCACACCGTCCCTGAAGCGTGCTGGGCGACCGCCCCCAGGACCGGCTGATCGTCGACGGCCAAGGCGATCGCCGAACACCAGTAGTCCGAGCCGGCAGCAAAGTTGTAGGTGCCGTCGACCGGGTCGATCACCCAACGTCGGCCGGAGGTTCCTTTCGTGAACGCTCCTTCTTCACCGACGATGCCGTCGGCAGGTCGCAGCGTAGCCAGTTGCTCGACCACGAACTTTTCGGCCGCCAAATCTGCAGCAGTCACCAAATCGGACACGTTGGATTTGGTTCGGGCGGCCAACGCTCCGCTGGCGCGAATCTTGGCCGCGATCCGCGCTGCTTCGGCTACCAAATCGGTGGCGAGTTCGAGGTCAACTGCACTTGGCGTCACGGAACAACCGTAGGCGAAACCCGGCGGAGGTATCGCCAGCGACACTTCGCGTCTCCTCACCCATATCGGTAACAACATGAGGGGGAATCATGAATGAACCGTTGGAGTTTAAGACTCTGGATCGCGAAATTGGTAAACGTGATCGGCTAGCAGAACCGCCCGAATCTGGAATCAGCACGACGCTGTTTCTGCCGGGCGCCGAACCAGTCCCGCAGGTTAGTGAAGTGTCAGTGGTCGAACCGGGGGTGAGACTGGGTCAACGGGATACGTTTCGGATTGACCTGGACTTGCCACGGCGCGAGCTTGGCGTTCACGCGGTTCCGCCGGGGTTGGCTGGAACGAAACTCTCGAAGCGACGCAAACTACTTCGTGAGGAAGACGCACCGACCGAGGTCGGAGGTTTTCTGCCTGACCATCTGGCTCGGCGCGTGCGTCCCGAAAAGTTAGACCGAAAATTCGCGCGGCGACTCAAGACCGTCGAACCGACCGAGGACGATCCGCGAATCCCGACCACGATCTTCGGCAACGACGACCGCTACTGGTTCAACGACACCGCTTTCCCGTGGTGTACGACCGGTCGGGTAGAAACCTCAAACGGCGGGTGGGCGTCAGGGGCAATGATTGGTCCGAGGCACTTGCTGACCTGCAGCCACGCGATCGGTTGGAATACCCGCCCGGATCCGTATGTAGCGGGCTGGATCAAGTTCATGCCCAGTTACTTCGACGGTTCGACGCCATTTGGTGAAGCGTGGGGAACTCACATTTACTGGCAAGAGCAAGTATTCGGGCCATGGATTGACGGCACCGAATCCCTGCACGACTACGTCGTAGTGGTGTTGGATCGGCCGATTGGCAACCTGACTGGCTGGATGGGTTCGCGTTCATACACCGACGCTTGGGACGGCGGAAACTACTGGAGTCATATTGGCTACCCACAGGACGTATCCGGCGGGACTCGGCCAATTTTCGTCGGCGGCTTCTCGATGGACGGTGACGACAACACGCCAGATTCGGCCCAGGCGCTGTACCACCAAGCCGATGTCATTCCGGGACAGTCCGGTGGCCCGATGTTTGGTTGGTGGCCAGGTGAGCCGTGGCCGAGAGTCGTAGCCGATCAGAGTTGGCAGAACACTGGATCGAACGGGGCTAGCGGCGGCTCGAAAATGGTCGACCTAGTGATTAGGGCCAGAGCTGATTTCCCGTAGGAGAAGTTTCGGCTCGGGCTACTAGGCGGCCCGAGTCGAACTCTGGACTTGCCATTGGTCTTGGGTCCAGCGGCGTCGAGACTGGGCGACCACACTGACCACGACGAGCGCTAGGTAAGAGGCGTACCAGAACCAGTCGTGTGGCACATTCGCGGTGACGGACTTGTCGTCAAATGAACTGCTGTCAATCGCTCCCGTCAACAGCATTAGGCCGGTTACTACGGCCGAGGAACCACCGAGTGCGGACAGCCAGATCAACAAGAAACCAGGCAAGTCAGCAACGATCGCGACAATTCCTAGCAACGCTCCGAAGGCGATGCCGACAAGAGCGATCAGCCAGTTCCAAGAGACATTCATCGCACCCATTAGGGCGGCGCCGGCGGCGAAACCTAGCGACATGGTCGCGAGTAACACCGCAACCCAGTAGTAGAGGTACGACAATGCGGCGAAGACCAAGGCGAATACGAAACCGACGATCCAGCCGCTCGCTTGGGAGAGGAAACCACCATCCCAGATGGCGGCAACGAGTCCGGCGCCGAGGCCAAAGCCGACGAACGCGCCCCAGAAGGTGATCACTATCCGCAGGGCAAAAGCGCCGAAGAAGCAAAAGAGCAGGCCGGCCGCTATTGCGGCGGTGCCGATGACGATGTCGTTCATGTTTTCAACGTAGCCCTCAGGCGAGGCAATTGCCGGGAAGCTCGAACCAGCGAAGTCGTTCAAACTCTTCACTAAGCCCAGTTGGCGCGGTGGCCAAGTCCGGTTCGCTGCGGCACTCGGCCAGTTCGGTCGCTTCGGTCAAGTACTCGGCCAAGGCCGATTCGGGGGCCCGATCATCTAAGTGGGGATAGCGCATTTCTCCGGTCGCCTGGTCGTAGTGAACCTGAGCTAACCGAAGTGGCGGTTCGACGCGCCCGTCGCGGTGATGCCAAAGGCCGGTGGCCGGATCAAAGCGGTAGTCCGGCAGGAACCGGGTGCCGTATTCGGCGATGAACTCGACGGCCTTGATCAAATATTCGACCACCGCATCGGAGACGAAATAGTTGAAGTTCACCCGAACCCAGCCGGGTTTGATCCCTTCGCAGCCGCCACTGATCTCGTTTTCGAACTCGTGTGAGCGTTCGACGTCGATGCCCAGCAGCCGGTGTCCGTACGGGCCGGCGCACGAACAGCCGCCTCGAGCCTGGATCCCGAACAAGTCGTTCAGCAGCGAGACGACGAAGTTGTGGTGCAGGTGCCGACCCGACTGGCCGGCATGAACAACGAAAGAAATGATTGACAGTCGTTCGGACTCCAGATTGCCGAGCATTTCCAGGTTCGGAACTTGGCGCCAAGCCTCGATCACCCGGCCGAGCACTTGGGCTTCACGCCCGTTGATGACCTCGACGCCCACCGACTCCTTTAGTCCGAACACCAAACCCGCCCGGATGGATTCGATGATCGCCGGGGTGCCGCCTTCTTCGCGGTGTTCGGGATCAGCAAGGTAGCGGTGCTCGTCCGGGTTGACGTACGCGACAGTGCCGCCCCCCGGAACCACCGGCACGCGGTTGGTCAGCAGCGACTTGCGGATCGCCAACACACCCGGTGTCCCGGGGCCGCCGATGAACTTGTGCGGGGAGATGAAGACGGCGTCCTTGGTGCAGTCGGCGTGCTGCTGGCAGTCGGGGTCCATCTCGATCTGGACATAAGGCGCGGCGGCCGCGAAGTCCCAGAACGACAAGGCGCCATGTCGGTGCAGCAGGTCGGCGATCGCGTGAGTATCGGTGAGAATGCCGGTCACGTTCGAGGCAGCCGAGAACGAGCCGATCTTCAGTGGCCGATCACGGTAGGTGACCAGTTCACGTTCAAGGGCCTCAAGGTCGACGTGGCCGTCGGGGTCCTCACCGATAGTGACGACATCGCAGATTGATTCGCGCCAACCGAGCTCGTTCGAGTGGTGCTCAAACGGCCCGATAAAAACTACCGGTCGTTCGCCGGCCCCGATCTGGGCCGAGAGTTGGTACTTCGCATCAAGATCCGCGGGGATCCGCAGGTTTAGCAGGCCGATTGTCTTGTCGATCGCGGCAGTCGATCCCGAGCCGCAAAACAGGATCGCGACCTCGTCGCCGGCACCAACACCGCGGCGAATGATTTGGCGAGCATCCTCGCGCAGCCGGGTCGTCTGAAGGCCGG
>JAKPAQ010000581.1 GCA_029779385.1 Actinomycetes bacterium
GCGATCGAGGACTGCGAAGCACCAGGCGTGCCGGATTCGGCACGCCAGCAGGCAACGGTCGTCAGCCAGCGCAACGACGTGCGCCTTCATCAGTACGCCCTCGCGGTGGCCTCACCGGCCTACCGTTCGGCGTTCGAGAAGGTCATGCAGTACCCGGAGTCGTACCACAGCCAACTGACCTCGGAAGAGGCGTTCGCGCTGCGTACCGCGATGAGCACCACAGCGGGTAACGGTGGCTACGCGATTCCTTTCCTTCTCGATCCGACAGTGATCAACACGATGACGGGCACACAGAACCCGTTCCGTGCGATCAGCCGGGTTGAGTCGGGTATGTCGAACAAGTGGCAGGGTCTTGTCTCCGGTGGCGTTACCGCACAGTGGCTCGCTGAGGCGACTGCTGTCAGCGACGCATCGCCGACGTTCACCCAGCCCGCCATCACGGCGTACAAGGGTGCGGCGTACATCATCGGGTCGTACGAAGTCATTGAGGACACCAACCTGGCGGTTGAGTTGCCGAAGATGGTGCAGACGGGCAAGGACAAGTTGGAGGCGCAGGCGTTCGCCGTCGGCTCCGGCTCCGGTGCCCCGTACGGTATCGCCACTGCCGTGACCGCAGTTACTGCGTCGCGTGTATCGCCCACCACGGGCGGTGCATTCACCACGGCATCACGCGCCGATGTAGATGCGACGATCGAGGCGCTGCCGGACGTGTTCCAGGCTAATGCGTCGTGGGTCGCCAACTACAAGATCTACGGAATCATTCGCCGCATGGACACCTACGGTGGCGGCAACTTCTGGGCCAACATGGGCGGCGGACAGCCAACCGAGTTGCTCGGGCTGCCGACGTACAAGTCCGTCCACATGGATTCCACCATCACCACGGGATCTGAGGTTTTGATTGTCGGCGATTTCCAGAACTACTTGATCTACGACCGAATTGGCGTGCAACTTGAGTACGTCCAAAACGTCGTCGATGGCAGCGGTGTACCGACCTTGCAAAGAGGTTGGGTGGCCCATTGGAGGACAGGCGCCGACGTCTTGAACGTCGATGCCTTTAGAACTCTCCGCCTCTAGTAACACCGCACAACCCATAGGGCAGCCGGTCTAAGCAGCCGGTTAGAAGGCCCCTAGTTCCTCCGTGACTAGGGGCCTTCGTCCTGCCCGGACATTCCAAACCGCCAGCGGATACACGAAGGAGAGCAACATGGAAAAGGTCTGTTCAGTTGACGGATGCGAAAGAGTCAAGTCTCGTAACAGCCGTCAGTTTTGCGGCGCTCACGCGCTGCGAAATCGCCGCGGCCAAGATATGTCCACGCCAATCAGGGAAAAGCGTCCGGCAGTCTTGAAGTGCGTAGTGGGCGGGTGCAAACGCGCCGCTCAACGCCGCAAGGCGTTGGGCGATCGGGGCGTTTGTTCCATGCATTACTCGCGCTACCTGAACAACGACGGAGACATGGGGCCCGCCGAACCGAAGAAGGGCGGCGGCTCCGCGCGGCCAGAGTGCGCTGTGCGGGGTTGCCCAAGGGCGGCGTCCTATTTCAAGACTAAGCACGGCCAGTTCTGCGGTCTGCACAAATCACGACTCCGAATGAAGGGGAAGGTCGGCGCTGCCGCTCCGCTGATAGCTCCTCGCGGGTCCGGACACTTAGGTAAAGACGGTTACCGGCTTATGCCAGGGAGCAACGGCAAAAACGGCAAGGTTCGCGAACACCGCTTCGTCATGGAGCAGCAACTCGGTCGCCCGCTGGACCCGTGGGAGAACGTCCACCACAAGAACGGCATACGCGACGACAACCGGCCCGAAAACCTTGAGCTGTGGGTCACGTCGCAACCGTCCGGCCAACGTCCCGAAGACCTCGCCGAATGGGTCATCGAGCACTACCCCGACGAGGTAAGTCGCGCGCTCACAAGACGCGGCCACCTTGCACTTGTCGCCATCTAGTCCGTCTCCCATCTCCCGAAAGGCACGACATGAAAAAGGGCAAGGTCTGCATCGGTTACGTCCACAACGTAGATGTGGCCGTCACATGGCATGACAGTTTGATGAACCTGCGGCTGTTTGACCTGCTGAAGAAGAAGCGCACTATCAACGGCGGCGGGATCATCGCTAAGTTTTCCAG
>JAKPAQ010000599.1 GCA_029779385.1 Actinomycetes bacterium
TACCAGCACGTGAGCGAGAACCCACTGCCACCGTCGCAGGTGGATCCCGCTGTGCCGCCAGCACTCGATGCCCTCGTCATGAAGTCGCTGGCGAAGAGCCCCGATGATCGCTACCAAACTGCCGCCGACTTCCGCTCTGACGTTGAGCGGGCAATCGCCGGTATGCCGGTGACGACCGCCATACCACCGGCGGCCGGCGGACTGGGTGCGGCGGGAGTTGCTGCTGGAGCCATGGGTGGAGCTGCGCTCGGCGCTGCAGCCGCGGCCGACGCGACGCAACGATTCCCAACGGCTGGTGCACCGGTCGGTGGTGCCCCGCCCCTCGAGCCCGAGAGCAAGCGAAGCCCTTGGGTCTGGGTCGGTATTGCCGCGCTCATCCTCATCGTTGCCGGGTCTGCGCTCTTCCTCGGCCGAGTGCTGTTCGGTGGTTCCACTGGCGAGCAGGTAACCGTTCCGGCGCTGGTTGGAAAGACGGTCCAGGTCGCCGAGCAGTCCCTGACGAGTCAAGGTCTTAAGTTGGGCGAACAAACTCCTGCCGCTTCAGATCAACCGAAGGGCACCATCCTCACCCAGAACCCCGCGGCCGGAAGTCAGCTTGCGAAGGGACAGTCGGTTTCGGTATCGGTCTCCGCAGGTCGCGCTCAAGTTCAAGTTCCGACGTTGACGGGGCTGCCAAGCAGCGATGATGCGCGAGTTGCGCTTACCGAGGTGCAGTTAGTCCTCGGCACAGTTACACAGAAGGACTCTGACCAGCCCGAGGGCATGGTGCTGTCCCAATCACCAACATCAGGGACCACAGTCAATGCTGGTACCAAGGTGAACATCACCGTTTCCAACGGAATGGTGTCGGTGCCGAACGTTGTGAACCAGTCCGAAGCTCAGGCCCAGGCAACGCTGCAGAACGCTGGATTTTACGTGCAGGTTGTCGACCAGCAGAGCAGCCAGCCTGACGGAACGGTTCTTGCCCAGTCGCCCGTCGCGAACAACAAGGCGAAGAAGGGTTCCACCGTCACCATCACAGTGGCTCGTTCGAACGTTCAATCGCCGCCGCGCGCCAATGATCCACAGGCAGTGGTGCCAGCGCCTAGCACCGGCAGTGACGGCGGAGTCGTCACTCCGAACTAATCACCAGCAGCAGGAATGCTTGCGAATTGCTACTACGCAGGCGCTGAGAGCACCGCGCTTGCTGCGGCCGAAAATTCGGCAACAGCTGCGATGATCATCTCAGCGCTCATTTCGTGCAGGTTGAACCCGAGCACGTGTGGGTCCGGGATGTCCTCGACACCGTAGGGAAGATTTCCGGCCGGTGGCGATGGTGCTAACCCGCGTCCACCATCCATCTGGGCGACCAACCAGCGCAGCCGAGCAACGGGATCGAACGGCAGCGGGTCGGTCAATGTTTCGGGATGTGCGAAGTCGGCTTCGATTACC
>JAKPAQ010000600.1 GCA_029779385.1 Actinomycetes bacterium
CTCGGTGATCTCGGGTGTTCCGGTGGGTGTGGCCAGTTGTGGGTACCAGTTGCGCGCCTTCGGGTTTGGTGATGTAGGTGTGCCCGGTCGGGGCGACCCACACCACTGTTCCGTCCGGGAACTGGCGATCGGTCCAGCCGAGTACGAGCGGTACTGCAAGGCGCTGGCCGAGGCGAGCAGAATCGTGCAGTTGGTGCCCCCGGCGCACGCATCATCGGCACGCCCGGCATTCCCCCGGCGGTAACTCAGGACTGATCTCAGCGGTAATTCGACAAGGGACTCGCAAGTTCGACCACTGCGGTCGCTGTCTGAATCGCAAGCGCGGTTTCGTTCGACGTCGGCTCGTATCCCCGGTGCGCGGCCTTATTCCGAAGGGCTCCGACGTCTTCGACCAGACGCTTTGGAAGTGCTCCCGCGGCACCCACGTTCTTGTGAAGCTGCGTGAGCCTTGAGATTCCGTGATGCGAATCGAACTGTGCCTTGCGCGCCGTCGTCGGGATGTTGTCGGCGTCAAACTTGTTGTCGATCAACACAGTCAGGGAAAGTTCGGCGGCTGTGCAAGCATCTATTGCCGCACGGCGGTACTCCTTCGCGGAGGCCAGCGACCGGGCATTGCGTATGAAGAGCCACTCCAGAGGAGGCGGCGTTTGGCTAGCGGCCAACTTCAGGCAGGCGGTCAGGGTTTGGTGGTCGATAATGTCTACCCCGGTCGGGCTGAGCGCAGGGGTGCTCGTATCTTTCGACGCGTTTACGCGGTGGCCCTGATCGTCGCCGCTCCACGTGACGATGGAGCTGACGCGCATGCCGCTGCCAGCCTTTCCGATGGGAATGGAATTCTGTTTCGTAAAAATGGAAATCCATGAACTCGTTATTGCCCAGCAGGATTCGAGTTCGCGGACAGCACTGTCGCGCGCCCTGAAAAAGTCAGAAGCCATGCGGGTTGTGGAAATTGTGGTCTCGAAGCGCCACCGACTGATCCGTGCGTAGTCGGGTGACTGCGTGCCGTCCGGTTCGTCGTGGAATCCTACTGTGATGCCCCACTCGAAGTCCTCATCCGGAAAGTCGGCATTGGGCTTCGGCCCGCGACTACGTGTCCACGTCGGTGGATCCAAATGACCTTGCTGCCAGTTCTGCCGCAACGTCGGAAGGGAGATCGATACATCCCGGGTCGCAGTCTTGGTCTGGTAGCTGTGCCCGAGGCATTCGATTGCTATGAAAAGTCCATTGCCGCAAGCGAAGTGCCCTTCTAGGGGTCGCTCTTCAGCGGTGGCCGCGGTCACGGTCAGCGGTAGCCTCTAAAGCCGACAGTCGAATCCAACAGGGCGGTCTGGGTGATCGTCTTCTTTGGATTCCACACGCTTTGCAACCGTACCTCTATCGCTTCGCCGTCGATCTCGTCGTCATGGACGCGCTGCCATGTGCGGAGTATGAACTGTTCTGCCGACCCGTACGGATCATCCATCGTCGCACCGATCCACTTCCACAAGTTGTCGCCGTGCACGAGGATCGATTCTGTGCCCGGCAGAGGCTCTCCGGGCTGCACCAGCCGTTGCAGGACTTCGCCGGGATGGGCCGGCTTCTCGAACAGCCCGCTCTCACCGATCAGGTCGCCGTTGACCGTGATCGTCCTCGTTTCTTCGTCATCTCGTATGTCAGTGATCCGTCCGCGCCGGTCACCGTCGTTCGTGGGAACCAGCAGCTCGTCTCCCGGTCGCAGTGCCTGCACGACCGTCGGCCGCAACGGTGCGAAGAATGTGATCTCGTTCGCGTCGGCAAGCTCATGTTCGGCGTCGTTGTTGACCGTCATCTGTACTCCTGTTTTGCGGGCGCGGGGTCGTTGCCGCGCCATTCGCCTGGCCCGTGAATTTCCGAGCCACTAGCGAGCAGCTTATGACTGGGGTCCGACACATCTCGGTGTGTCGGGCTGCGTGTCTTTGCGCCAGCCCGTCACGGCCGGTACCACGAATGAGTTGATCGACAAGAAATGGGCGCCGCAAAGACCCGCCATCGCGCCGACGGCTAAGGCACCTACACAGAAGGGCCGCAGTCGGACACCCCAGCAGGAATCGTCGACGGTTAGGCCAACTAGCCATCGTCACGAGGCGCCGGTTCTTGAAGGCACGGCTATTAGCCGACCTAACCGTTGAGGATCGCGCAGAACGGCGCGGCGGTGCCGAGAGGGCAGTCGCCCTGCGCGGGGCTGAGCCGTCGTCCTACTGCCGAGCCAGCCTAAGCATCGACGATGTGCGAGTCGCCTAGTGCGGCGGACCGAGATACGGGAAGACCTGCAGGGTGTCGGTGCGCGGACTCAAGCCGGACGGCGGGCAGTCGCCCTTGGTCAACGACGCCAGTCGGTAGTCGATGACGTCGTCGGTGAACACCCGGCCGTTCGGGTACTTGGCGGGCAGCGACGGATTAAACGTCAGCATGTCGGGCAGGATGCCCTCGGCGTCGACGGCGGCGACGGCCTCCTCGTCGGTGTAGCCGCCGGTGTGCCCCAGCAGGTGGACGAACATGGGCATCCAGCGGTCGCGGTCGTGCTCGGGCTCGCTGGCGTTGTACTCCTCCTTGGTGTCGTCGGTGTTGAAGAAGCTGCTGACCGACGGATGCCCGGCCCGGTCGACGTGCAGCAGCGTGCCGTCGCGGCGGACGCTGCAGCGGCCCCAGATTCGGATGTCGGGCGTGGCGCCCAGCAGTTGCGCCGTCGGCAGTTCCAGGACCATCGAGCACACGTTGGCCTGCGTGTTGGAATCCACTCCGGTCCACGGGAACTCGCCACTGAGGTGCAAAGCGGTGAAATTGCGGCCGCCCCGGATGTCGAACAGGTTCTTGATGCCGTCGAAGTCGAAGAAGAAGGCGTCGCTGCGGGCGCCGGCGAAGAACCGGTAGCCGCCGGATTCAGCGATCACCGGCTCCGTGCCGAACGACACTTCGACGCCCTCGAAGACCTTGTCGCCCAACGCTTCCGGTGACCGGGCGGCCTCTCCGGTCGCCACGAACACGTCGACCGTCTGCCGGCCCGAATCTGGCTCGGAGAAGACGTAGCTGAAGGCGATGTCGTTGCGCAGGTCGCCGTCATTGTCGATGGCCAGTCGGTAGACGGCGTCGGGGTGCAGGGCGTCGGCGTTGGGGTTGGCGTTGAGGATGAGGACGGTGCGGGTCGGGTCGGCCGGCGATTGGAAGGCGTACAGATCGCAGAGGTCCAGGCGTTGGTCACCCAGGGGCGGTCCCAGGCTGAGCCCGGTGAAGTGATTTGACATAGCCGTTATTTAAGGCGTTGGAGCGCGGCGGCGATCCGGAATCGGTCAATTGTCGACGCTAGCCTGGTGTCATGACGCAACCCGATCCCCAGGCTGTCGACCAGATGTTCAACGAAGTGTTGCGTACCGAGGACGAGGCGCTGGCCGCAGCGCGGCAGTCTGCGGTGACGGCAGGCATGCCGGCCATCGAGGTTTCGGCGCAGCATGGAAAGTTGTTGTCGCTCTTGGTCGCTGCCACAG
>JAKPAQ010000627.1 GCA_029779385.1 Actinomycetes bacterium
CGGCGCGATGGATCAGAAGGCCGAGGATTAGCCTCGCGCTGTTACATAGAGCCGCTGAACTATTGTTTGTCCGCTGCGCGGACGATGGATGCGCGGGTCAAGCCCGCGTATGACGCAGAGAGAGTTGGGAGGCTTGCCCCTCATCTCTAAAGCTCCGACTGCGGCACCTGAAGAGGCTGCCTTCGCTCCTTCAGACATGCGTCATCGCCCCTGTTGGTTGCGGCGCGGGGACGCCGTCGCTTGCCTTGCATTCCTCCCTCCGAAGAGGGCGCGCGGAACGCCGGACGCAGAGCGCGTGCGTAGCCTCGTGTGCGTGTTGAAAAGCAGACACACGAGCGTAGTCACCACGGTTGCGCCGTTGCGAACGGCGTTCCGCGCACGGTAGCTTGACACGACTTGCTTCAACGTGACCCCGGGCCGGTTTGCCGTACGCCCCGCCCCGTATTGGGCCGATCGCCATGATGGGCTTGTCTTGCTGGTCGGACCACGTCGCTTTGGGCCGCCTCGCACGCGCCTACGTCCTGACGCGCACCACACCGCCTGTCCGCTCCCACGCCGCGACGACTCGCGAAGCGCCCCTCAGCAGGGACCGAACGCACTAAGGTATATATTCATATAGGATTAAAGTCAAATGGATTCGGAGACTATTCTGCTCAACCGGACAGAAAAAAGCCCCCGGTGTTTCCACCGGGGGCCGTAGCAATCAGATTGTCAGATCGCGATTACCAGGAGCGGACGACGCGCAGGTAACCGGACAGAACGCCCTGGTTGGCAATGTTGTAGATACCAGCCGGCTTCGAGGTCGGGAAGTTGACCGTGTTGCCCGCAGCGGCGGGCTGAACGATCGACGCCTGACCAGCGTTGGCGAACTGATACTGGGTGTAGCCGATGTCGGCAGCGATCTCGAGATCCTTCACAGGATACCAAGTCGTGCGCGAACCAACCGCCCAGTAACCGAAGTTGAAGTTACAGTTCGAACCGTTAGTGAACGTCGCACTGTTCGCCGGCTGATTGGCGAAGCCAGGGGTGAAGCGGCTGCAGATGATCTGGTTCGCCGACTGACCCGGATTGGCCGCACCGATCGTCTGGGCTGCACCGAAGTCGAAGTAGCCGCCGTAGCCGTAGAGGCTCGACTTCAACTTCGCCGGGATCCAGAAGTGCTCGAACGCTGCCTGCGCGGTCCAGACCTTGATCGTCTGAATCTGCGAGTTGCCGCCGATGCCCGAGTTCGGGTTGACGTACACGCCGTCAGCGACGAACGAGAAGCCCATCGTCTGGTTGAGCGCGTTCAGGCCCGCCGGGTTGCCCGGTCCGAACAGAGCAACACCCGTGTTCGGGGAGTTGTTCGTCTGGTAGCCGGTCGCACCGTCGGTGTAGGCGAAGTTCAAGAACAGCTGATCGCCCGTACCGGTCGGCAGGTTCTTCAGGTTCAAGCCCGCGTTGACGCCCCAGCCGTACTTGACGTCCGGACGACCCGAAGTCTCAAGCGCGGTCACAGCAGTGGTGCCGTTGACGGCGTTCGCCGCAGCGTTGCCGTAGTAGCCGGCTGCGAGTTCATGCACGACAGCGCCGACATGCGCGAAGCCCCAGGCCTGATCGACCTGAATGTTCGCCGAGATGTCCGGCATGTGGAAGCCGGAGATGTACTTGTTGCCCATTGGGGCTGCGGTCGGACCGGTGTTGATCGCCGTATCCTGCTGCCACAGCACGCTGCGGCGCGGATCGGATGCGCCGATCGTGGCCGACACGCCATTGCCGAACTGCCAGGTGTAAGCAACACCCGTCGTTGAGCCAGCGTCGTCCGGGTAGAACAGAGCGCTGTTGTAGGTGCCGGCGTTCGATGACCACGGTGTG
>JAKPAQ010000219.1 GCA_029779385.1 Actinomycetes bacterium
AATGCGCCAGTACCGGCATTGAGCGTGACTTCGCCACCGTCACGAGCCTGGCCAACACCTTCAAGGCTGAAGTTGGTAACGGCCGGCTCGTCGACATCGGTCACATTGATCGTCACCGCCTTCTGGGTTGTGCCGATCGAATCGGTAGCGTTCACGATGATCGAATAAGCGGGCCCATGTGCGGTCGATTCGAAGTCCGGCGAGACCTTGAACGTAACCACACCGTTCGCGCTGTTGATGTTGAACAGGCCAGCGTCCGTGCCAGCCAATGCGAAAGTAACAGTGCCCGAGCCGGTTGCGTCAGCATCATAAACCGTCGTCGTAGCCGGCGTGTTTTCGGCAAAGTTCACGCTTGCACCCGAGGTGAACGTTGGACCCTCAGCAGCCACGTCGGTGATCGTGAGCTTCACAGCCTGCGTACCGGTTTCGCCACCGCTGGTCGCGGTCACATTGAAGTCATAGGATGACTTGGTTTCGAAGTCCGGCGAAGCCTTGAAACGAACTTCGCCCGTTCCGGCGTCGATCGTGAATGCCGAAGCATCCGCACCGGTGAGCGCGAAGACCGTGGCAGCGGAGCCAGAGACGTTCGCGTCGTAAACGACGGTCGACACCGGAGTGTTCTCTGCCACCGAAGCCGTTGCAGCCGAAGTGAAAGTGACTTCCTTCACGTCGGTCACGCTTACAGCAACGTTCTGCGTGGTCGACTGACCGTTCTGCGTAGCAACAACGCCGATCGAATAAGCAGACTTTGCTTCGAAGTCCGGCGAAGCCTTGAACGTCACGATACCGGTTGCGGAATCGATGTTGAACAAGGCTGCATCCGTACCGGTGAGGGCGAAAGTAGCACCCGTGCCCGAAACGTTGGCGTCGTAGACAGTGGTGGTGATTGCGGAATTCTCGGCAATGCTTGCTGTAGTTCCCGAAGTGAACACGGGAGCCGCAGGCGTGCTGTCGTCGTCGCCATTGCCGCCGCCGCTGGCAAGGACAGCAACGCCAAGGCCAACCAGGCCGACAGCGCCGATCGCGAGGAGCGTGCCACCGCCGCTGCCGCCGCTACCGTCCGACGAACCGCCTTCGTCAGCCGAAGAGGTCACCAGCGAGGACGAGCCGTCAGCAGCTGCCGAAAGCGCTCCGGTGAAAGAAAAACCACTCGACATCGGCGCGGCCGACATGGAGCGCGGGGCGCTTTCCTCCTTGGCTACTTCAACGGCCTGCGCCGCATCGGTATCATGGTGGACTACGCGGTGGTCGTCATCAGCTGGCTTCTGATCATCCGCCCGCTTGATAAATTTCTTGCTTTTAACAAGCTGCTTAGCATGGGC
>JAKPAQ010000220.1 GCA_029779385.1 Actinomycetes bacterium
GCCGATTTGGTCGGCACTCAACCCTGAGGCCACGAACCACTCATTGCGACACAAGGGCGTTCGCGATGTTCGGCACAGCCAGCGGCCCCCGAATGGGCAACCGCACCGGCTTGGTCCGCCGGACCTTGAGCAGGGAACCACGACCATATGTCTTGCGGAAACCGTGCTTCATCTCGTGGTTGGACCGCGCCACGTACCAGAGCTTGCCGAACTGGGCCGAGGCGCTGACCATCGACTCGTGATGGAGCAGCGAGCGCTCAGTCACGCAGACTGCGAACCCGGCAGCCTTCGCGCGCAGGCACAGATCGATGTCCGCGCCCCAGGCAAATTGACCGAACGTTCGTTGATCGAGGTCGCCGATGGCCTCCCATGCATCGGCGAACAGCGTGAGCGACGTGCCGTCGACGAACTCCACCTGGCGGTAATAGTCAACAGGGTGGTAATCCTCTGGCGGACCGGAGTAGTCCGTCGCCTGGTTCTTCCAGTAGCCGCCCGTATAGAGCGGGGCGAGGATGCCGATTCCCTCTGGCAGCCGCGAATCATAGAGCCCGGCGAAGTATCCGGTGGAGAGCCTGGTGTCGTTGTTGAGCGTCGTTGCGGTCCGGTAGCCGTTCTCGAAGGCGAGCCGGAAACCGAGGTTCGACGCGCCAGCCCAACCCAGGTTCCGCTTGGGACGAATGACGAATTCGTCGCCGATCGCAACGTAGCCGCCCGCATTGTCCACGACCACCACGTCAGGTTGTTGCGGCTGACCGAACACATCGCGCAACACCGTATGGGTCAGTTCCATCGATCCGTACGCCGGAATTACGAGCAAGTGCTTGGCAGCCTCAATCTCACCCCGAGGCGGCCGTGCATGTTCGAACATCGCTGTCGATCCCCCTTGCGATACGAATACTTACGCCGGTGGAAGATTACCGCCGCATGGGCAGGATTGCAGGCTTATACACGTTTTGATTCGAGGTGTTCCAGACAGCGGGATCGCACCAGGTCAGTCAACCGCAGTAGACAGTCTCGTCGCCGGTCCCGCCACCGTCAACGCCGTAAACAACGCCAGAAACAGGACTGCTGGCGCAGCGTTCTGCGGTTTATCGTGCGCCCGGATGTGCGCCGAGACGGCGAGCGTGAAGTACAGCGCCAACATCGCGGTGGTGAGCCGAGCCAGCGCCGGATTCCGCCGTACGGCCAG
>JAKPAQ010000006.1 GCA_029779385.1 Actinomycetes bacterium
GACACCGCGGCATTCGATGAGGCCATGGCCGAAGAAGGCCCGAACATCCCGTGGGAGCAGGTCAAAGCCGATCTCGGCTGGTGAGTCGTGACCTACCAAATTGAACTGCGGCCGGCCGCACTTCGGGCGTTGAAACGAATTGATCGCCAACACCAGGATCGCATCCGGGGCGCAATCGCCATACTGGCGGTCAACCCAAGACCGCCAGGGGCGAAGGCACTACGGGGACGCGATGGTTTGCGCCTTCGGGTCGGTGACTACCGAATCATTTACACGATCCAAGACGACATGCTAGTCGTCCTGATCGTTACGATTGGGCACCGCCGCGACGTGTATGAGAAGTGACCTTTTGCTTTCGCGTGCACGCTCGCCTCGACGCTGCTGGCGTCGTCGCCGATGACACACTTGCCCGAGTTATCGAAACCGACAAGGACGCCTCCTACCCGGTAGGTGCTGACCCATCCGCGAGATGGTGTGCTGCGAGTGCGGCGAAATGTGCGACAGGAATCGCGGGTTGGCGAGTATCGGGAATCAGGGGGCATAACGGTGTCAAACGAAATTAGGCAGGCATGATGCACGTCGAATTTTTCGGCGAAGGGTGGCCTTTCGCTTTGCTCGGAATTCTTTGGGTTTGGTTGGCGTTTACTGCGGTCTATGTGTGGACTGCTCGGATGAATGCGCTCGTTAACTCATCCGCAGAAGAGCGAGCCGCGGCGGCAGAACCCTCATGGAAATGGAAGATTGACGCGCTTGTCGTTTTCATTGCCGGCTTCAATGCGCTTCCAACGAGCAGCAGTATCAGCCAACCGGTGGCAGGACTTCTCGCCATTGTGGCCTTGAGCGTGCTGGGTCTAGCTCTTGCCTATCTGCGCACGGCATTTGGGCGGGCAAAACCTGCGCCCACGACCGCGCGAAGTTCTCACTTCCAGCAGCGGACCTTGCCAGAGCGTCCGCTAGCCGAACAGGCCGCCCGAAAGGGGCCTGCTCGGGGTGGTCTCGGTGGCCAAGAAGCCCTTGATCCAGGCGTAGAAGTCGGCCGCTGCCGCCTGCTCTACTACGCGTGCGTTCGCCGCCAGGCCGTGCACGCCCCACGACAGCGCGCTGTAGCCGCGCGTCAAAGCAGAGTTCGCCTCGACCGCCACGTGATAGTCGCCGGTTCGGGTCGCCAACTCCGGATGCAGCAGCACGCCCACCGACAACGAATCGGGGTGAGTCGTGCCGGGGATGCCGACACTCTCGTCGAAAGCCAACGTCGGGCTGCACACGTTCAAGAAGAACTTCGACAAGTCGGTGCCGAGGGTTTCGATCTCGGCCAACTGGGCACGACTGAACACCGCGTCGTTGAGAGTCAACGGCGCCCACGGCACCACCACGATGTCGGCGAACCCGGCCTCGAACACCACTTGGGCGGCGTGCGGGTCGACATAGAAGTTGAACTCGCCAGCCGCAGTGATGTTGCCGCGGCCGTTGTTCGAGCCGCCCATGATCACCAGCGTCTTCACGTTTTTGACGAAGTCCGGGTCCTTGACGACGGCGGTCGCGATGTTCGTTAACGGCCCGATCGCCACGATCGAGAGCTCGCCCGGAGCCTCGGCGGTCAACCGCAGCAGCGCGTCAACGCCGTGCTCGGCCTCGGTG
>JAKPAQ010000014.1 GCA_029779385.1 Actinomycetes bacterium
CGCGTACGAGGCGAAGATCGCGTATACAACCAACATCGTGATTTCCAATTTTGGGCTTACGCGACGTGGCAGCAGTCCGGCTCCCATGCCGACCCAGGCCGCACACAACATCTGGAACGGCAGCCACGGACCAACGCCTGAAGTCAGCAGCGCGGAAGCAAAAAGGCTCGTGCAACCGAGCACAAAACCGAACCCGGCCCCAAAAACGCGACCGCCGAGGATGAGCAGAAAGAAGACCAGTTCAATCCCCGCGACACCGGCACCCAGAGGCCGAACCGCCGCGTTGATCGCGCTGAGCACGCCGAGCATGGCGAGCGCCTTGGAATCTAGGCCGCCTTCGGAAAGCTCGGCGACGACGACCAGCACCACCACTGGCATGAGCGCCATGAAAATGAACGGTTGATCCACTCGGGTCTGCCCCGGCGTTGGGGTCACGATGAGCGGCCAGCAGAGCATGACCAGCCCGGCCAGCGACGCCGCAGCCAACACTGCCGCCGAACGAAACGTCAGTGGGACGGCCGTCGATCGCTCTGTTTTCTTCACTGGGCGCCACCGCGGCGCAGCGCGTCTCCAACTTGAGCAACCGTCAGCCACTTGCTACCGAGCACCTTTGAAACCTGAGGCGCGAACGCTGGCGACTCGGCCAATACTGCTTGGGCCCGGCCGGACGAAACTACCTCGCCTTCGGCCATCACCATTATTGAGTCGGCGACGCTGGCCACAAACTCGACATCGTGACTGGAAATGATTACGCCGTGTCCGGTCGCGGCCAGTTCACCCAAGATCTCGGCCAAGGCGACTTTGCCCGGATAGTCCAGGCCGCGAGTTGGCTCGTCTAGGGCCACTACGTGCGGCTCGGCACTCAACACCACCGCCAGCACCAGGGCCAACTTCTGCCCCTCGGACAGGTCGCGTGGGTGCCGGTCGCCGTCTATGCCCGGTGCGAGACGATCCAAGATTTTGCGGCAGGTGCCGGCCTCGGCGCCGGCCTGACTGTCGGCGGCGGCGCATTCACGATCAACTGTCTCGAGGTATAGCAGGTCTGCTGCCGTTTGCGGCACCAATCCCACGAGCATCCGGGCCTCGTTTGGTCGCAGCTTCGCCGGGTCCGCGCCGTCTACGTTCACGGTTCCCGAAGCCCGGTCGCCGGTGCCTTGGATCGCCCACAGGAGCGACGACTTGCCGGAACCGTTTCGACCCATCAAGGCCAGAATCTCGCCCTTGCCGACGGTCAGGTCGACGTCTTTGACGGCGACGAACTGGCCGTAGTGCACGTTGATTTTCTTGGCGGCAAGTGCCGGCGGGTAAGTCTTCTCGCTGACAGCTGGCGGATTTTCAAGGATGAAGTTTTTGGCCTTGCGTCGCGCCTCGCGCACGCTCAACGGCAGCGGCGACCAGCCCGCTAGTTTGCCCAACTGGATCAGCGGTGGCGCAACCGGCGAAGTCGCAATCAGTTCGGC
>JAKPAQ010000038.1 GCA_029779385.1 Actinomycetes bacterium
GGCGATACCGAAAATGACCGCATAAATGCCCAGCACACCAATGGCGATCAAGTTGTTGATGATCGGTGCCCACATCATCGGACCGAACCGCTCGCGCGAGTTCAGGATCTGGCCGACCAGCACGAACGCGCCGTAAAAGAAGACCTGCGGCATGCAAAGTATCGTCAGCAACTGGGCCGATTGGCGCTGGACCGTGAACTCGGGAGTGAAAAGTTCTGGTTTGAAGAAGATATGCAGCAGCCACGGGACAGCGATCATCAAAATCACCGTGGCCACACTCAAAACCAGCAAGCCCAAGGTGATTACCCGGTTCGCGTAGGCGTCCCCGCCGTCGGCATCGAGCTTCATCGCGCGCACTAGCTGGGGAACAAGTACCACGTTGAAAACGCCGCCGGCGACCAGAATGTAGAGCGAGTTCGGGATCGAGTTTGCGACGTTGAAAATAGTGCCGTTTAGAGCAGTACCGATGACGGCCAACAGTAGAAGCGACCGGAACATCCCGGTGATTCTCGAAACGATTGTGCCTAGGGCCATCCATGCTGATGCCCGAGCAAGGCGCGCGTCACTCACGGACTCGCCGCCCGCCGAAGAAACGCCTGCCCAAGGTAGCGACCACGCCGATCATCGCGATTCCCATCGCGAGCCAAACGATCAAGCTCACTTTGCTGGAGCGAACATTGAACACGGCTTCCTCGCCGACTAGTTGACCGTCCACCGAGACCAACCTGGCGCTGACTGTGCTGGAGTTCTGTTCGCCGAGGTCGGCCTCAACCGTGACGGTGTGCCGGTCACCGGCAGCGATCCGCACAGGTGGCGTGTCGGCAATTTTGATCGAGTCGTTTTCGGCCGTGACTTGCAGGCCAACCTTAATTTCGTGAGAAGTGCCGTTGACCACAGTTAGCGGGAAGCCACCGCGGCTGCTGCTGAGCGTGATTGCCGACGGACTTTCGATCTTGATTTTGGCGAACGTCGCTTGAAGCTGGTTGATCTGTCCACTGACGAGGGCCGAAGCCTTCTTCAAGTCGGCGCGCCAGCGAACTGAAACAGCGGTCGCGATGGCGCTATCAGTAGTCGACGAGTCGCTGCCGACGACGATCGAATCGAGGTTTCCTGCCAGTTCTGACCAGGTTGCCACGTCTGAAAGGTAGGCCGCAGTCAACGACTTGGTTGCAACCGAACTCGGAACTTTTCCGGTGTATGGCGGCGGAGAGTCGCTCAGCAGTTTCGCGGCGGTCACAGGTTCACTTAGTCCGCCTGACTCGTTGGCAGTCAGGGCCAAGGCGAGGTTTGGACCAGCATTTAGTCCCGGATCCCAAGAAGGGTCAACGAAAGTCAACGCATCAGCTCGGGACTGACTGTTTTCTCGCTTGCTGAACTGGGCCAGGGCCGCGTCGGTGAGGATTCGTTGGCGAAGGGTAGCTGGTGTTTCCTCCCCCGGGGGATCGGCCAAAGCCCCATTGATCACGAGGTTGGTTACCCCACTTGGGGTTTTGACTGTGGCAACGGACCCAGCATCGCCAACCCAATCGGGTACGGTGCTCCGCGAAACCACAACCGGAGTGTTCGCGCGCGAGCGAATGTCGTCCAACACTTGGTTGGTCACCCCGGTGATCGTCGGCCAACTTGCTAACGATCCCGAAATGGCCTGCTCAGTCAAAGTGTTAGTCGTTGCTGCCTTGACTCGGTCCAGCAGCACATTCGAGTGCTCTCGGTGGCGACTGAAGGCGAGTTCGTCTGGTCGGTCATAGCCGACAACCCAAGTCGTTGAGGAATTCGCCAATTCGCGAAAATCCTTCAACCAGACGCTCACGCCTTTAACTTGTTCGTTCGTCAAATCAATCCCCGCAGGAGGATTCTCTTCGTCGGTCAGTTCGCTAAGAAGGTCGAGTAATGCCGGATCGAAAACGATGGTCCGGCCTGCAGGAACCGTGGCAATGGCCGCATCGAGGTAGCGCCGCAACCTGCCGGTGGCGACCGAATTTGCGAGTGCACCGAGTTGGTCCCGACTTAACTCTGAAGTGAGAGTGAATGGCCAAACCAGACCCGCGGGAGTCGGGGATTTAGGTTCTGAAATCAACGGAATGAAGGTTGTGGCGCGCGCGACGGCATCGTTGGAGCGGACGCCGTGATGATCGGTGGCGAGGATCTGAACGCCGACTGGGTAGATGCCTTCGGCGCCGGTCAAACCGAGGGCTTTTGCTGGCACCTTTATTTCGAATCGCTTGCTTTGGCCGGGGGTCAGGGAGTCGAGTTCAGCAAAGCGGCCAACCTCGACAACCCGTTCGCCGGTATATGACCGACCTTCCTTGATCGCGTCTTCGAGTTCACTTCTGGAGGTGAAACCCGTCCGCGGCATCACCAGATATGCCTGGACGGAGGTCCAAGTCGTTGAGCCGGTATTTCGGACGACGCCGCCGAGTCGAATCTGCTTTCCAGAAGCCAGATTCGATGGCGAAATTTGGTCTATTTGAGCTGTTAGGGCCGCGGTGTCAGCGGCCGAGGCGGGGGGAGCAAAAAGGAACAATGAAACGACAACCGCGATCGCGGTCCAGATCGGCTTCAAAGTCACCACGTCATCGTAGTGGCCCAAAGCCAGTAGTCAGTGAAGTTGCAGGTTGTCGCAGGCCTCAGCGCGCTGCCCACCAAGCCGAGAGGGCCTCGATCGCTTGCTCTTTGGGCAGTGGTCCTCGGTCCAGTCGAAGATCGAGTAGGAACCGGTAGGCCTCGCCGACTTCTCGGCCCGGACCAACCCCCAGAATCTCCATGATTTCGTTGCCGTCCAGATCTGGCCGAATTGATTTGAGTTCCTCAGCCGCACTTAGTTGGCCGATCCGAGCCTCAAGATCGTCATAGGTGCGCTGGAGCTTGAGCGCCTTGCGCGGATTCCTGGTGGTGCTGTCGGCGCGGGTGAGGATGTGGAGGCGTTCGAGTTGATCGCCGGCGTCGCGCACGTAGCGGCGAACTGCCGAATCGGTCCATTCGCCGGTGCCGTACCCGTGGAACCGCAGGTGTAACTCCACGAGTTTGGTCACGTCGTCGGTCAAATCGTTTGGGTATCGCAGTGCCCGCATCCGCTTGTTCGTAAGTTTTGCGCCGACGACGTCGTGGTGGTGGAACGTGACTGAGCCATCGTTTTGAAACCTGCGGGTTTTCGGCTTGCCGACGTCATGCAGGAGTGCGGCCAACCGAATCGTCAGATCGGGCGCGGTGTCGAGACGGTATTCAAGATCTATCGCCTGTTCAAGGACGGTCAATGAGTGTTCGTAGACGTCTTTGTGGCGATGGTGTTCGTCGCGCTCGAGTTCCAAGGCGGGAAGTTCAGGTAGAACCTGTTCGGCCAATTTGGTTTCGACCAGCACTCGAAGTCCGGCTACTGGATTTTGCGAAAGCAGCAGTTTAGACAGTTCGTCGCGCACCCGTTCGGCCGAAACGATCGAGATCCGGTCGGCCATTTGGGTCATCGCCGCGGTGACGTCAGGCGCGGCGATGAAACCTAGTTGGCCAACGAACCGGGCCGCGCGCATCATTCGCAAGGGGTCGTCGCCAAACGAGATCTCAGGACCGATCGGCGTTCGGATCGTCCGGTCTGCCAGATCGTCGAGCCCACCGTGAACATCGACGAAATCGGCAGTTGGCAGCCGGACAGCCATCGCGTTGACGGTGAAATCTCGCCTGGCTAGGTCATCTTCGAGGCGAGTTCCAAAAGCCACCGTCGGTTTGCGTGAAGCGGGGTCGTATTCGTCTGCGCGGTAGGTGGTTATTTCGAGTTGGTGCTCGCCTTTTCGCAAAGCGATCGTGCCGAACTCGCGACCAACGTCCCAAGTTGCATCTGCCCAATTACCGACGATTTCTTCGATCTGCTCGGGCGTGGCCGAAGTGGTGAAGTCCAGATCAGTCACCGCTCGACCTAAAAGAGCGTCGCGGACCGGACCGCCGACCAGAGCTAACTCTTGTCCAGCGTCGGCAAATAGTGCGCCCACCTGACCGAGGATCGGTTGGGAGCGCAGCAGTTCGTCGAGGCGCCGTCTCTCGTGCGCGGTCAAATCAGCCACAAGGAGTCATTCTACGGGTGAACTGGTGCTGAAGTTTCGCCCGATCGGCGTCAGTAGGTTCCGTTGATGCCCAGCGTGGCCGCGCCGATGATTCCGGCGTTGTTTCGGTGTGCGGCGGCCACGATCGGAGTTTTTAGGTTCAACAGTGGCAAGAACTCCTCGGCCTGCTTGCTGATGCCGCCGCCAACTACGAACAAATCCGGGGAAATCAGTTGCTCGAGGTGGGTGAAGTACTTCTGCAGTCTGCTGGCCCACTGCTGCCAACTAAGTCCTTCGTTCTCGTGGACGCTGGCGGCGCACCACCTTTCCACGTCCCGGTGACCATCGACTTCGAGGTGACCGAATTCAGAATTGGGGATTAGCACCCCGCGGTGGATCAATGCCGAACCAATTCCAGTGCCCAAGGTGATTGCACAAACTAATCCGGATTCGCCGCGGGCCGCCCCATGCTCGTACTCGGCAACCCCGGCGGCGTCGGCGTCGTTTACGACGTGAACTTCGCGGCCGAGGTGCTTGGTAAACACGGCGTCTACGTCGGTGCCTATCCACGTTTTGTCGATATTGGCGGCCGAACCAGCCACGCCACGGCGAACGACGGCCGGAATTGCCACACCGATCTGGCTGACCTGGCTCGCCTGCGGGAAGTGGGAAATGATTTGGCCAACTATGTCGGCGACGGCAAGTGGGGTGGCTGGTTTGGGTGTGGGGATTCGAAATCGATCCGCGGTTAAGTTTCCTGAGTCCAAATCCACCGGCGCGCCCTTGATTCCAGTGCCGCCAACGTCGATCCCGAAGCCGATTCTCACGAGAATCACCCTATTCTTTACTGGTGATCTTGGCGAAACTGAGCAGCAACTAATGGCCGGCGGACTTTTTGCGCTGCTCGATGATGTCGCGGCGCTTGCTCGGTTGGCGGCCGCTTCGGTAGACGACGTAGCCGCCGCGACCGGCAAGGCGAGCGCGAAAGCCGCCGGGGTCATCGTCGACGATGCGGCCGTTACGCCACGCTACGTCGATGGCATAGAGCCGAACCGCGAATTGTCGATCATTGGGCGGATCGCCAAAGGCTCAATCCGCAACAAACTGATCTTCATCTTGCCGGCGCTACTGCTACTGAGCCAGTTTCTGCCGATGTTGTTGACTCCGCTCTTGATGGTCGGCGGCGCCTACCTGAGTTATGAAGGCGCCGAAAAGATCTGGCATGCGTTGAAGCCTGCGCACGAAGTATCGAAAACTCCGGCCTCACAGCGGGGCCCGGAGGCCGAGGCGCAGATCGTCTCAAGCGCAACGCGAACCGATTTCATCTTGTCGGCCGAAATCATGGTGATCGCGCTCAACGAGGTTTCTGAGGAGCCACTGCTTTCACGGGCGATCATTTTGGCGATAGTCGCTTTGCTGATCACCGCACTGGTTTACGGGGTTGTGGCCTTGATCGTTCGGATGGACGACTTTGGGTTGAAGCTAGCCGGTCGAACGTCGAAGTTTTCACAGCAGACCGGATTGTTGCTGGTCAAGGCAATGCCCAAGGTGATGGGTGCCTTGTCGGTGATTGGGGTGGCGGCAATGCTCTGGGTTGGTGGCCACATTCTGCTGGTCGGGTTGGACGACCTTGGCTGGCACACCCTCTACGGTGCGGTCCATGACCTCGAGCATTGGATCGCTGGCGTCATGCCAGTTGCAGACGAGGCATTCGAGTGGCTGGCGAACACGCTCGCCTCAGCAACACTCGGCCTAGTGGTCGGCGCGGTCCTGGTCGCAATCATCTCGGGAATCAACCGGGTTCGCGGCGTCGAATCAGCACACTAGAAGGTCTTTACTGTTCGGTTTTAGACGCGAAAAACCCGCCTCGGGTTAGGAAGGTCCAGTCCAACCGAGGCGGGTTTTTCGATGTTTAGCTGATCAGCGCTCTTCTTCGCCGCGAATGAACGCTTCAAGGCGGCTACGGCCTTCGCCGTCTTCGCGCTGTTCTGGCGGGGACTTCATCAGGTAAGACGAAGCCGACAACAGCGCACCAGAGATGCCGCGATCCTTAGCGATCTTTGCAGCCCGGATGGCGTCGATGATGATGCCAGCGGAGTTCGGCGAATCCCAAACTTCTAGCTTGTACTCGAGGTTCAATGGGGCGTCACCGAAGGCGCGGCCTTCGAGGCGGACGTACGCCCACTTGCGGTCGTCGAGCCAGGCGACGTAGTCGCTGGGGCCAATGTGGACGTTCTTGTCGTCGACCTTTCCGGCCAGCGGGCCGGTGAGGTTCGAGGTGACTGCCTGAGTCTTCGAAACCTTCTTCGACTCTAGGCGTTCGCGCTCAAGCATGTTCTTGAAGTCCATGTTGCCGCCGACATTCAACTGGTACGTGCGATCGAGGGTGACACCACGATCTTCGAACAGTTTCGCCATTACGCGGTGGGTGATGGTCGCGCCCACCTGGCTCTTGATGTCGTCGCCGATGATCGGCACGCCGGCATCTTCGAACTTCTTGGCCCAAACCGGATCCGAGGCGATGAACACGGGCAGGGCGTTGACGAAGGCAACACCGGCGTCGATTGCGCACTGAGCGTAGAACTTGTCGGCGTCTTCGGAGCCAACCGGCAGGTAGGAGACGAGTACGTCAGCACCGGTGTCCTTGAGGACCTGAACGACATCAACGGGCTCGGCGTCGGACTCCTCGATGGTCATCCGGTAGTACTTGCCTAGGCCGTCGAGGGTGTGACCTCGTTGAACCGTGATTCCGGTGGGCGGAACATCGGTGATCTTGATCGTGTTGTTTTCGCTGGCGCGAGTTGCCTCGGCCAAATCGAAGCCGACCTTCTTGGCATCAACATCGAACGCAGCGACGAATTCGACGTCGCCGACGTGATAGTCGCCAAACTGGACATGCATCAGGCCAGGAACGGTCTGATCGGCTGGGACGTTCTTGTAGTACTCAACGCCTTCAATAAGTGACGTTGCGCAGTTGCCGACTCCGACAATGGCGACGCGGACCTTCTTCTCCGTGCTCATGGAGACCTCACTCTTCCTTAGCTGTACTGCTGTCGTTTTCCGTGAACGCCTCTGCGCGTTCCCGGTCGATCAGTTCGGTCAACCAACTGATCTCACGCTCGACCGATTCGAGGCCGTGGCGTTGAAGTTCTTTGGTGTAGCTGTCCATCCGTTCGCGTCGCACAACCGATGCGGCGCGGACATTCTCAAGCCGTTCTTCGAGTCGAGACCGTCGCCCTTCAAGGATTCGGACTCGAGTTGGTGAACTGGTGCGCGAAAACAAGGCAAACCGAACTCCGAAACCTTCGTCGTCCCACGCCGCCGGTCCGCCTTCTTCGAGGAGTTCGGCGAAATGTTCTTTTCCTTCGGCTGTCAGTCGGTAAACGATTTTTGGTCGCTTTCCGGCCGGTGCGGCCTCGGTGGTGGCAGTGATGTACCCGGCTCGAGTCAACTGCTTTAGGCAGGGATAGAGCGTGCCGTAGGAAAGCAGACGCGTCCAGCCGAGTAGGGAATTGACGTATTTGCGCAGTTCGTAGCCATGCATCGGGGCATCAGAAAGTAGGCCGAGGACGGCCAACTCCAGTGTTGCTCCCTTGCGGGCCATCGCTGCCTCCTGCACCCCTTATTGCGAATGGCTATATCGGTACGATACATCGAGATTCACTTTGAATCGAACTCAGCGTGATTCGATTAGCCCAATCTCAGGTTTACCGGGCAAACTAGACCGCTGTAGTTGCAGTCATTGAAAGGACTGATTCGTGGCGAAGTCGCGCACGACAAGTAAGAAGCGTCCCCTAGCGCGGTTCTCCCACGCCATTGGCGGCAACGGGTCGTGGCCGGTCAAGACCCTTCGTTGGCTGTTGTTCTTGGGCACCTGCGGACTAGTTGCCGGTGTGTTGGGCGTCCTTGCGCTCTATGTCTTGATTGACATTCCGGACCCGAATGCTGATTTCAAGACTGAGACCACGAACGTTTACTACTCCGACGGAAAAACCAAGATCGGCAGCTTCTCCAAACAGGACCGTCAGAGCCTGACCTATGACGAGATCCCACAGGTCATGAAAGACGCGGTTGTCGCGGCCGAAGACCGGTCATTCTGGGAAAACCGTGGGATCGATTTTCGAGGAATCGTCCGAGCCGCCCGGAACAACGCGACAAGTGGACAAATCACCGGCGGCGGCTCCACGATTACCCAGCAGTACGTCAAAATTCTCTACCTGAATCAAGATCGTTCATACGTCCGCAAGGTAAAAGAAGCGATCTTGTCGGTCAAGATCCACAATCAGTTGACCAAGTCCGAAATCCTTGAGGGCTACCTCAACACCATCTACTACGGCAACGGTGCCTACGGCATTGAAGTCGCATCGCAAACCTATTTCGGGAAACCGGCCGCAGAACTAAACCTTCGGGAGGCGGCATTTTTGGCGACTGTGGTCAACAGCCCGTCTTATTTCGACCCGTTCGTCGACGGCGGCAAAGACCGAATCCTCCCGCGGTACAACTATGTCCTCGAGGGCATGTACAAGGAACAGGCAATCGATTCCAGCGAGTACCTAAAGGCCAAAGGGAACCTGCCAAAATTCCAGAAGCAAAAGGTCAACGACCGATTCGGCGGCACGAAGGGCTATCTGCTTGAGGTTGTGAGGCAGCAGATGCGATCGATTGGTTTCTTGGATTCAGAGATCGACGGTGGTGGACTAAAGATTGTCACGACCTTCGACAAGAATAAGCAGGCCGATGCGGTCGCAGCAGTGAAAGAAATTCGGCCAAAGGGCCTTGATGAACTCCATACGGCGGTCGTTTCGGTTCAGCCTGGCACCGGTGCGGTTCGCGCGCTCTACGGCGGCCCAGACTACGTGAAGAGCCAGTTGAACTGGGCGACGCTCAAGACTCAGCCGGGTTCTACTTTCAAAGCCTTCGCGGTAGTTGCGGCATTGGAAAATGGCTACAGCCTCCAAACGAGACTGAATGGAAATTCGCCGCTCTCGATCGGTGACGACAAGATCGAAAACCAGGGCGACAGCCTCGGGCGTTCATATGGGTACGTGAATCTCGAACAGGCAACCCAGAATTCGGTCAACACGGCCTTCGCTGATCTGACCGATCAGATGGAGGACGGCCCTAACAAGATTTTGGCTGCGGCACGTGAGGCCGGCATTCCAGAGAGCACTCTCGATGAGATCAGCCCGGTGCTCGGCGTTTCACTCGGTTACGCGCCAGTGGCCCCGATCGACATGGCAAATGCGTATGCCACCTTGGCTGCCGATGGCAAGCGGGCCGACTGGTTTGTGATCGAACGAGTCGATCCGCGCCGCGGCGGGAGCCTCTACAAGCACAACGT
Source organism: Actinomycetes bacterium (assembly GCA_029779385.1). Next base: position 9,373 of record JAKPAQ010000038.1, read on the forward strand.
GGCGACCGTTCAGTCGATTGATGAGAAGGTCGCAGCCGATACTTTGGCCGCGCTGCAGACTGTGGTTCGCTCCGGAACCGGAAAGTCAGGCCGAACCATCTGTCCGACTGCTGGTAAGACCGGTACCGCGACGGCTGGCAGTGGTGCTGACAGCCGAGTGTCTTCTTCGTGGTTCGTCGGCGCGACGCCGAAGTTGGCGACCGCAGTGATGTACAACCGCGGTAAGGGCAACGAGGAACTTGAAGGCTACCTAAACCCGTTCTACGGTGGCACCTACCCGGCAAAGACTTTCCGGGCATACATGGATCAGGCGCTTGCTGGTTCGGAGTGTGGTTCGTTCGCCAAACGCGCGAACATCAAGGCAGAAGAAGGAACCACGATCCGCACTCGGCCCGAAAACTCGAAGCCGAAACCAAAGCCGACGCCGACTGAAACTGTTGAGCCGACCGAGCAGCCGACGGTCCCGCCGACCACGGTCCCAACAGTCCCGCCGACGACCGCACCAACGACCACACCGACAGATTTTCCAACGCCGTAGTTGGGCTAACTGAGATTGATCGAATCGAAGGAGGCGATCGTGTAGCGGACTTGAGCCGCTAGCCGGTCGCCCACCTTCGGTGCTTCAAGGTTTTTGGGCAAAAAGATCATGCTGGCCTGCATATGCGGTGGTTCGACGAACCAAGCTTGAGTTTGGGCAATGAAGAATGGTGACAACGCCCGCCCGCTGGCGGCTAAGACACCTTTGGCGGCTGCTTTGGCGCTGTCCTTCGCCGACGACACGGCACGAGGGGCCTCCAAGCCAATGCCGTGACTTGTTCCACCGGCAACGACCACGACCTGGCCGGACTTCTTGATTTTGTCTTGGCGGTAACCGACGCGGTCGCCGCGTGATACTTCGTGAACGTCTAGAACGGTCGCGGTTACCTCGAAGGCGTCGAGTCGACCTAGCCAAAGGGAAGTGCCGATTCGTGGTCGGATCGTCAACTGCGGGTGCTGAGCTTGAAGAGTGGTCAATTCGGTGTCGGTCAGGTGCGAAACGTAGAACACCTTGGTTTTGAGCCCAGATCCGCCAAGGGCCGCGCACCAACTGTTCGCCTCGGCGAGGTTTTGGCCGGCCATCGGCAGATGGCTCGCGAACCCTTCTAGTAGCAACGAGGATTTGGCTAGTTCGGCCGCCGCTTGACCAAGTTGGCCTCGGGGGACTCCATGGCGACGCATTGAAGTTTGGGCTTCGAGCAGAATGCGGGCACCGCGGTCTTGTTCGGCTAGGCCAGCGATGTCTTCGACTCGGCTGAGCGTGTGAATCACCCGCGGGTCAGCGACTTTGAGTGAAAACGGCCGCCACGGGGTCAGGACTTGAATGTCGCCAGGAAATACAGCGAGCAATTCGGCGGCCTCTTCGTAGGTGCCGACCGCGATCATGCGAGCGCCCATTCGCTGCGCTTGACCTGCCAGTCGCGCCCGGCCTAGGCCGTACCCATTTCCCTTGATCACCGGAACCAACCCGGGCTTGGCAAGGTGTACCGAATCTAGGTGCGCCTGCCACGGTTCGGCAGAAATCGAAAGGTCAAACGCCATGGGTCAATCATGGCTGATTGCTTTGGTGGGAGGTTGTGACCTCAGCCGCGCCGTTTCATATATGCGGTAAATCCGGCATAAAGGGCTCGGTTCAGTGGCAAATCCCACTCGCCGAGGTATTCGACAGCTTCGCCGCCGGTGCCGACTTTGAACTGCAACAACCCCGCATGTGGGTCTGCCGGATCGACGGTGTCGGTGATTCCTCGCAAGTCATAGACTTCGGCGCCGCCGGCGAGTGAGTCGCGAATCATCTGCCACTGGATTGCGTTCGAGCCGCGAACTTCGCGCTTGTTCGTGGTCGAGGCGCCGTAGGAGTACCAAGCGTGAGTGCCAACTTGAACCAAAGTGGTCGCGGCGACCAGATCTGATTCATGACGCGCTAGGTAAAGCCGAAGCCGGTTCGGCGCCTCGGCAGTCATGGCGTCCCACATGGTTTCGAAGTAGGAAAGTGGTCGAGGAGTGAAGTGGTCGCGTTCGGCCGTTTCGACGTAAACCCGGTGGAAGTCGGCCAGGTCTTCGCGCGTGCCGAGTGTTACCTCGACGCCAAGCTTGGCGGCCTTTCGGATATTGCGCCGCCAAAGTTGGTTCATGCCGGCGAGAACTTCATCCTCGCTAAGTCCGGCCAAGCGCAATTGGAAGTTGTATTTGGGTTGGCCGGCCGAAAAGCCGCCCTCGGCTGATAGCTCGCGCCAACCGAGGCGCTGGAGTTCACGGCCAACGGCGACTGCTGATTCGTTGGTTTCGTCTGCGGTTAGGCTGGTTAGCGTTTTCACCGAGTCGTCAGCCAAGGCCGCCTTGAGAGTCGCAACGTGCCAGCGCCGGGTGACGATCGCGGGGCCGATGCGGATCCCGAAGGCTCCTTGAGGCTTCAGATAATTAGCCAGCGCCGACATCGCTGCTTCGACATCGCCGGTCCAATCCAATACCGGGCCTTCGGGCAAATAGGCGAGGTATCGCTTTAACTTCGGCACTTGCCGGTAAAGGACTAGGGCAACGCCGATAAGTTCAGTGCCGCCAAACCAGCCGATAGATTCGCCGCGCCACTCACGCTTGACTGCGGCCCACGCCGGAGTCTGCAAGAAACTGGCCGCTCCCACGGCGTCGACAAACGCGAGGTGTTCTTCGGCTGAGATGGTTCGCACTTGCAACTGTCCGCTCACCCCTTGAGGCTATCGCTGATCGTTTGTTAGGTTCACCTAAGTCATTCGTGTTCGTCGGATTGAAGGAACCGCAGTGAAGGCATTTGTTGGAACAGTCATTGGCCGCCGAGAACTTTCACCACATTTGGTGTCGGTGACCCTCGGTGGTCTCGAGGGTTGGCAGAGCACCGGAATCGCCGATGAATATGTGCGACTCTTGCTGCCGCCGAACGATATTGACGAGGTCCAATTGCCGGTCATCGGCGATGACTGGTCGTTTAGCTATCCTGCCGGCGCAACCGAACTGGTGCCGCGCGTCTACACCGTCTCGGACTACCGCCTCGTTGATGCCGACATGAGAATCGATGTTGACGTCGTCCTGCACGATGCTGGTCCGGGAGCGGCTTGGGCGAAGAACTGCCTGCCCGGAGATCAGGTCGGTGTGCTCGAACCGCACGGCCTGTATCGCCCGGACCCAAAAGCACGAAAGCAGTTGTTAGTTTGCGATTTGACTGCCGTGCCTGCTGCCGCGCGAATCTTGCGAGAACTGCCCACCGACCATCAGGCGTACGTCCACGTGGTGATCACCGATCCCGCTGATGAGATGCCGTTGCCGACGACGGCCAATTCGTCAGTGACTTGGCAAGTCGTTGACTCCGAACTGCAGGTCGCTGACGCCATGACCGAGGCGGTCCGGGACTTTGCGTTGCCAAAAGATTCGACCGATTGGTACGTCTGGCTCGCCGGCGAAGCGCACGCAAGCCGGGCGGTGCGAAAGTACCTGCGTCGCGAACTGAACTGGCCACAATCAGCGTTTTACACCTGTGGTTATTGGCAACTGGACGCCGAGCGGTGGAAGGCGCGATACGAGGTGGTCGCCGATGAGGTCAATGCGCTCGCCGCGGCCGCATTCGAGCGGGTCGGCGGTGAAGAAGGCGCCTACTTAGACGAACTCGATCAGATTTATGAGTCCGTTGGGCTCTAGCTGAATTGAGCATTCGGCGAGAGTGCGGCGATGCCTTTTTGATCAGTCGGCGCTGCCCCCATAGGCTCAAGCCCATGGCATCAACTGTTGCGGCCCACACTGTCGACCTGGTCAAGACCTATGGAAAGGGCGACGCCCGCGTCAGCGCCCTGGCCGGCGTGTCAGTCGATATCAATGCCGGCGAGTTCACCGCAATCATGGGGCCTTCGGGCTCGGGCAAAAGCACGCTGATGCATTGCATGGCCGCGCTCGACAAACCGGACTCGGGCCAAGTTGTCATCGGCGAAACCGACCTGTCGACCTTGGACGACAAGAGGCTGACACTAATGCGCCGAACCGAGATCGGCTTCGTCTTCCAAGCGTTCAACTTGGTGCCAACCCTTACGGCCGAAGAAAACATCCTGCTGCCGCTGTCGATTGCCGGAAAGAAGCCAGATCCTGCCTGGTATGCCACGGTGATTGAGGCCGTTGGGTTGGCCGACCGCCTCGGCCACCGGCCAAACGAAATGTCTGGCGGTCAGCAGCAGCGAGTCGCCTGCGCCCGCGCCCTAGTCAGCCGACCGGCGATCGTCTTTGCCGACGAACCAACCGGCAACTTGGATTCGACCTCCGGTGCCGAAGTGCTGGGCTTCTTGCGACGTAGCGTCGATGAGTTCAACCAGACGGTCGTGATGGTCACCCACGATCCAACTGCAGCGAGCTATACCGATCGGGTCCTGTTCTTGGCAGACGGCGTAGTAGTTGACGAACTCCGCGAGCCAACAAGCGAATCGGTGCTCGCAAAGATGAGTTCAATCCAGCGCTCGATCGGCTCTTGAAATGCGACGGGTTACTTGGCGCAACCTGTTTGCGCACAAACTCCGACTGCTCCTTAGCGCGTTCGCCATCGTGCTGGGAATTGCTTTCTTGTCCGGCTCCCTAGTTTTTACCGACACACTCGGCCGCAGTTTTGACCAACTCGCTTACGGGACCGTCACCGACGTGACAGTTCGACCCGCCACCGAAGCAGGCGATGCGGTCTCGATGAACATCAACCGTGATGCGAGGTCGATCCCGGCCGAATATGTGGAAAAGGTTGCAAACCTGCCGCAGGTTAAGCAGGCGCAGGGCGCGATCTCGGGTACTGGGGTCTTCGTAGTCAAGAAGAACAACCGACTACTCGGCGGGACCGGTGCGCCGACGATCGGCCTAAACGCTGGCGTCGGCGAGCCGATCCCTAATGCTGCCGGCGAACAAATGGTCAACTGGCTCAAGGGGACAGAGCCGACCAAAGAAGGCGAGATTGCGCTCGACCAACGTTCAGCCGACAACGCGGGCTACGCGGTGGGCGAGACGGTCAAACTTGCGATGCCCGGTGACCCGCCAATCGTGAAGGCGAAACTCGTTGGCACCTTCGAGTTCGCCTCCGGTGGACTGGCCGGCGCGACCCTGGTGGTCTTTGACGACAAGTCCGCCCAAAAGTACTTCTATGGCGGCGAGGACGTCTTTTCCACGATCGCCGTTCAAGGCCGCGCTGGTGTCAGCCAAGAAGAGTTGGCCAGTGCCGTAGCAAAGGTAATTCCGCCAGGAACCGAAGCGGTAACCGGCGAGAAACTAGGTGCCGAGTCCAAAGACTTGTTCGACCAGTTGCTCGGGTTCATGAACACTTTCTTGCTGGTGTTTGCTGGCATCGCGCTGGTGGTGGGCACCTTCCTAATCGTGAATACCTTCTCGATTCTGGTGGCCCAGCGCAGTCGTGAACTGGCGTTGCTTCGCGCCCTTGGAGCTTCGCGTAAGCAGGTGAGTCGCTCGGTGCTGACCGAAGCGTTCGTGATCGGTCTGATCGGGTCGACGCTCGGACTTGCACTTGGTTTTGGTTTAGCGATGGCGTTGAAGGCGATCTTCAGCAACTTCGGCTTGGACCTTTCGGGGACCGCCCTAGTTTTCGAGCCGAGAACGATTGCTGCCGGCTATTTGGTCGGTGTGCTCGTGACGATGGTGGCCGCGTGGATTCCGGCTAGACGAGCTGCTCGAGTGCCACCGGTAGCTGCAATGCGCGATGACGTCGCCATGCCAGAATCGTCGCTTCGTTGGCGATTGGTGCTGGCAATGCTCCTCGGACTCGTCGGCGCGGCCGCGATGGCTGCTGGTCTTTGGCTGGACGTGCCCAAACCGATCATCTGGGTTGGGGCCGGCATTTTCGGTGTGCTGATGGCGGTGGCATTGGGTAGCCCGGTGGTAGCGATTCCAGTCCTCGCAGTTTTTGGCGTGATCTACCGCGCACTCTTCAAGGCAGTGGGCCAACTGGCCGCCCAGAACGCGCGCCGCAATCCGCGACGCACGGCAGCAACCGCCTCAGCGCTGATGATCGGTCTGGCGCTCGTGACGACGATGTCGATCTTGGGCGCTTCGATCAATCGGTCAATTGACGCCGGCGTAGACCGCGAATTCTCTGCCGACTTCCTTGTTCAGAATGCGACCGCGCAGCCGTTCTCGCCCGAAATCGCGACCCAGTTGGCTGCAGTCAATGGCGTCGAAGCGGTTGCCGCCTCGCAGTTCATTGTGTTGCAGATTGACGACTCGGACGTCTACGCCTCAGCAATCGAGCCAGTCGAATTCGCCAAGGTTTTCAAGTTGGACTTTGTGTCAGGCGTCGCACCTACCGAACGTCGAACGATGGCGGTAAGTGAGAGCACCGCAGAGAAGTTCGACCTAAAAGTCGGTGACGTCGTAGACCTGCCGTTTGTTACTACGACCGAACCCACGACGGTCACCGGGATCTTTGCCGACAGCCAAGTCGTCGGAAACGTCGTGGTGCCAATGCGAACAGTCACCGATGCTGGCTTCCAGCGCGCCGACACCGCACTCGGTGTCAAGATCGCCCCAGAAGCAGGGTTCAAAACGGTGCAGGCCGCGTTCGAGAACGCGGTGGCCGACAACCCGACCGTTGTGGTTCAGGACAAGCAGAGTTTCGCCGAAGCACAGCGCGCCCAAGTGAACACGCTGCTCTATTTGATCTATGCCCTGCTGGCCCTGGCGATCGTGATCGCCGTGCTCGGCATCGTGAACACGCTCGCGCTGAGCGTGATCGAACGCACCCGAGAGATCGGGCTGCTTCGCGCAGTGGGCCTAACGCGGCCACAGCTTCGCCGGATGGTTCGCCTTGAGTCGGTGGCGATCGCCATCTTGGGCGCGGTCTTGGGCATCGGCGCCGGACTCATCTTTGGGTTGGCGCTGCAGAAATCCTTTGCCGATGACGGCATCACCGACCTGGCAATCCCGGCCGGTTCGTTGGCCATTTTTGTCTTGGTGTCTGCAGTCGTCGGCATTTTGGCGGCGGTCCTGCCGGCGAGGCGAGCAGCGAAGCTGGATGTATTGGACGCCATCGCGGGCGAATAGCATCGCCTGATCGGCAAAACCAGATTCGCCTCGAGTCGGGCCACGCTGTTAGACTCCCTAGGTTGCCATTTTTGGCATAACTCCTGTGGCGGAAAGCCCGTCACCGTTTAGTCCGAAGGAGAAACCGCAGTGTCACTGCGTAAATACGAAGTCATGGTCATCCTTGATGGCGATGTCGATGAGCGCTCCGTCGAGAAGAGCCTCACCACCTACCTGACCAACACCGTCGTAAGCGACGGCGGAACGGTTGATGAGATTGATATCTGGGGCAAGCGTCGCTTCGCCTACGAGATCAACAAGAAGTCCGAAGGCATCTACGCCGTCATCGGTCTGTCGGCTGAGCCGGCTTCGGTCAAGGAACTTGACCGCCAGCTGTCACTCAACGAGTCCGTCGTTCGCACGAAGGTCACGCGTCCCGACGTTAAGTGATCTTTTGTGGACGGCGCTAAAAACGTCGTCCCGATAGGTCACACTCGTCGCAGACCACCGCTCGAAAGGCAGATTCATGGCAGGCGAAACAAAGATCACCATCGTTGGCAACCTCACCGGCGATCCCGAATTGAAGTTCACTCCTTCAGGCGCTGCGGTCGCTAACTTCACCGTTGCGTCCACCCCGAGTACCTTCGATCGTCAAACCAGCGAATGGAAGGACGGCGATCCGCTGTTCATCCGTTGCGATGCTTGGCGTCAGTTGGCCGAGAACGTGGCCGGTTCCCTCACCAAGGGAATGCGCGTCGTGGTCACCGGCAACCTGCGGGTTCGCAACTACGAGCGCCAAGACGGCTCTCGCGGTACCAGTGTCGAACTCCAAGTCGATGAGGTCGGGCCTTCGCTGCGCTACGCCACCGCTCAGGTCACCAAGACCTCCGGCGGCGGCGGCCAATCTGGCGGATTCAACCAAGGTGGCGGTTTCGCTGGTGGCGGTCAGTCCGCACCCAGCACCGACAACAGCGCTTGGGGAAATCCAGCACCGCAGGCCGCTCCGGGGGGCAACAGCCCTTGGCCGGGCAACGCCGGCGGTGCGCCTGAAGAGCCACCTTTCTGATCAATCTCACCAACCTAAATTTCCAGGAGCATCATGGCTAAGCCAGTAATCCGGAAGCCGAAGAAGAAGAGCAACCCGCTCGCGGCTGCCGGCGTCACCAGCATCAACTACAAGGACACCGCTTTGTTGCGGAAGTTCATCTCCGACCGGGGCAAGATCCGTGCCCGTCGCGTTACCGGCGTCTCCGTCCAGGAGCAGCGCCTGATTGCCAAGGCAGTCAAGAACGCTCGCGAGATGGCTCTGCTGCCCTACACCACCAGCGGCCGCTGAGTTAAGGAGCAGAAAAAAATGAAGCTCATCCTTACGCACGAGGTCTCGAACCTCGGCCAGCCCGGCGACATCGTCGAGGTCAAGAACGGTTACGGCCGCAACTACTTGCTGCCCCGTAACTTTGCTATCCGTTGGAGCAAGGGTGCTGCCAGCCAGGTCGAGTCGATCAAGGCCGCTCGCGACGCGCGCGCAGTCCACGACCTCGAAGCAGCAACGTCGATCAAGGGCAACCTTGAGGCCAACCCGGTAAACGTCTCGGCTCAGGCCGGTGAAGGTGGTCGTTTGTTCGGCGCCATCACCGTGTCGGACATCGCAGAC
>JAKPAQ010000062.1 GCA_029779385.1 Actinomycetes bacterium
GCCGAACATTCTTGCGCTAGCTGTCGGCTTCTTTCTGGCTGGGCTGATGGTCGCCCCCACGCTGATCACGGCCGTGCATTTGGTCGAACTGAACACGCCGCCATCGCGACTCACCGAAGCCCTCACTTGGACGACCACCGGACTCTCAGTCGGGGTTGCGGCCGGAGGCGCCTTAGCCGGGGTCATCGTCGACACGTGGTCGGCGTCGATTGGCTTCATCCTGCCTACCGCTGCAGCGGCGCTCGCCGCGATCGTGGCCCAGTTTTATCGGCCCGAGCCAGGAGGATCTAACTGGGAAAATCCAGGCTCGCCCGGCGAGTCGTCACCGGTTGCGCAATGAGCGAACTAGCATCTTTTGCAAAGCATCAAGATTCGCTAAGTCACCACGGGAGGTTCAATGCGCGAGCTAGCAACCGTCGGTCTAAGTGACGATGGACGATTCCTTGTTGCACGCGACGCCACAACTGGCGAGAAGTTCCGGTTGAGCATTGACCGCCGACTCAGTGCCCTGGTCGACCGAACCCCGGTGGGAACAAGTCGGTCCGGACAGATGGAGATTCCGATGGAAAGTTCGCTGACCCCCCGAGACATCCAGACCCGCATTCGGCGCGGCGAGTCGGTCGAAGAAGTGGCCGACGCGGCCGGTATCCCGGTTGATCAAGTAAATGGGTTTGCCGTGCCAGTAATCGCCGAGCGCGAGTGGATGGCGCAATCGGCCCGGGCAACTACGGTCCGACGTAAGCATGTCGGTGGGCCGGCAGTCACCTTGGCCGAACTGGCCGACACTGCCCTAGCCGCTCGTGGCATCACCGCCGAATCGGCGTTCTGGGATGCTTGGCGGCGAGAGGATGGCCGCTGGACCGTCCACGTTGATCTTTCCGACGGCGGAGCGAACTTCCTGTACGACCCAAAGGGCCGCTACGTGATGCCCGACGACGATGCCGCCCGCGACTTGGTTGGCGATCTGGCCACCGAGGATCAGCACGATATGGCGTTGGCAGACGTAATCGCCGAGCCGGCCACGAAGCCCGAACCCGAAGTTGTCGATCAGGTGGCTGCCGAACTCAATGAGCCTGCGCCCCTCGTTCGGTCTATCAAGGAGGCGCGCGACCGGCGCGCCATGGGTCAACCTGTCTTCGAGGAAGTAATCGACGAAGTCGGCCCGGACGCTGAGGACATCGAACTAACGGAAAAGATTGCCGTTCCGGACACGCCAAAGCCTCGCAAAAAGCATGCGCGGCGATCCGTCCCGAGTTGGGACGAAATCATGTTCGGCGGATCGGGCGACTAGTTTTCGGTTGAGTCCGCGTCCCCGAACGGAAGCACGTCGGGCGAAAGCGCACCAGCCTTCGCCCGCGCGGTAGTCATTCGGCGCCGGTGATGGCGGCGGCAAAGAGTTTCATAACCCACGGTCGGGTTGGCTCGACCCGTCGATGCAACGTCGCCGACCACGATTACTTCACCTTCGACGACCATCTCACCGTCTTCGGTTCGAGCATTGTGGGTTGCGCGTACGCCGCACCAACAAAGCGCCTCAACTTGGAGGGGCAACACTCGATCGGCGAGTTCCACCAGCCGCGCCGACCCGCTGAACAGTTTGGTCCGAAAATCAGTGAGAATCCCGAAGCAGTACACATCGATATTCAGTTCGTCAGCGATCTTGGCCAACTGATCGATCTGGGCGCACTGGTAAAACTGGGCCTCGTCACAGACCAAAAAGTCTATCCGCGCGCCGCCAGTCAACTGCTCGACCACATCGTCGTAGAAATCCAAGGTTTGGGAGACTTCCACCGCTGGTGCCCTCAGCCCAAGCCGGCTCGAGAGTGTCGCTTCCCCGGCGCGGTCATGGGAAGTGTAGATCCGCCCTACCCGGCCGCGGGCACCGTGGTTGTGCGCCAACTGCAGCGCCAACGTGCTCTTGCCCGAATCCATCGTTCCGGAGTAAAAGACCAACTCAGCCACAGGCTTACTCTCTCAGCAGCTTTCGGTCAGAGCGCGAGCAGGACCGGGATTCGCCGCTCCGCCTCAGTGATGGACCCGTGGAACCCGCGCAACTGCAACTCGACGGCCATCGTCGCGGAATCAAAAACTCCAAAATCTCCTAAGGCCGCGACCACGACGTCACCAAATCTTGCCCTTACCAACGGGTCGAGCGGCCCGAACCATTCCTCGGCGTCTTCGCGCCGGCGAACCTCGGCCCGCTCCCCCAACTTCTTTCGCCACCGGGCGGCGACGGACTTTTCCGCACCAGAGGCGGTGTGGATATGACGGAAGCGTGCTTCGCCGGCAACCAAGACGACGTCATCTCTGAGCCGAACGTGGTCGACCAAGTCGAATCGCTCCTCGAGGGGAAGATCGACCATGCCGTGATCGGCGGTAACGAGCAAAACTACGTCAGCGGGAAGCTGTTCGCGCAGTTCGCGCACGTCCTGGTCAACCTCCGCCAGTGCCGTTCGCCATTGAGAAGAATCGACGCCGTGGCCGTGGCCGGTGTGGTCAACCTTGGATTCGTAGGCGTAGACGACGGCCCGGTCCCCGAAGGCGACTGCGTCACAGACCGCCGCCGACCGTTCCCACGCAGTTTGAGCCCCCACGAACGAAACCCCGCGCCAGCCGCACCGGGTCAGGCCGCTTGACTCGAAGTCCGGATTGTTGACCACGGTCGCAACGACGCCCGAATCTTGCAGTTTGCCCAACACCGGGCGGTGCGGTTGCCAAACCACTGGGTCGATTGACTTGTCCCACGCCAACGTGTTCAAGAATCGGTTGGTGCCGGGGATTCTGCAGGTGTAGCCGGCCATCCCATGTTGACCTGGTCGAAGTCCGGTGCCGAGCGATGTCAAACTGACTGAAGTTGTCGAGGGCACACCTGCGGCTACGTCTTCAACGTTGGACAAACTGGCCAGAAACGGGGCGATATCGGCGTGCTCGCGCAACTGCTGCAACCCGAGGCCGTCGATAACCAGAACCACGTAGCGTTTGGCTTCGGGCAACCCCAAGACGTCTTCAAACGACGAATCGCCTACCGCGGCTCCAACGGAAGTGAGTACCTCGTGGATCAAGGCCCGCGGCCAAACACCACTCACTTTGACCCAAGAGTCGTCGTGGCGGCGGTCAAGGCTCGGGCGAACTCGAGGAGACCCTCGACAGCGATTCCGCCCTCGGCGGCCGCACTGATCCGCAGCGAGAAGTCGTCGCCAGAGACCGACCCCGAATAGCCGTGATCGGCCTCGCATTGCGGGTCGTCACATCTGGCAGGCTCCAAGTCCACTCGAGAAACCGCACCCCAGGAGACGGTGAGTACGGCCTCCTCCAATTGCTGTCCCGCAGTGGCCACCATGCGCGTTACGACCACCCCGGCGACTTTGCTTAGCGGCACTGTTTCGGCCGATGTCGAGGTATATGGCTGCGGCAAGAGGTTGTCGCCGGGATGTTCATCGGTGTGAGTCAGGATTAGCCGAGTTGGCGTCAAAACCAGAACCGACATGTGCCGGCGGATCTCTTCACGGTCGAAAGTCGGCTCGTGGTGCACCACGTAGGCCAACACCGATTCGCTGGCCAATGCGTCACCAATCGCTGATGAGACGACCTCTGGGTAGTAGCCGCTGCGCGAAATCGCCGCGTACAGTTCCTTCGCCTTGGCGTTTGTCCGAGTCACTCGGTCAGCGTATCTGCCGCAGGATCGGGTTGGCTCAAGCGTCGAACGAACCAGTCACCGCGATTGTCCGAGGACGGAACGACCTTCGCTCGGGCGCTTAGCGCCGTGAACCCGTTCGCGGTGACCGAGACCGGTTCTAGGTCCAAGGAAACGACTTCAGGCAGGTCGTCTTTGAGTGCGGCGAGTCGCAACACGATCTCCTCTAGGCCGACCACGTCGACCGCTTCGGTGCCGCGGTAACCAAACAGCAGCGGTGCGGCGCTGATAGAACTGATCATCGCGCGAGCATCGACGTTGGTAAGTGGCGGGATGCCGTAACTGCGATCACCCAACAGTTCGCTTGGCGCGCCAGCGATTCCGAAGGACACCAGCGGCCCGAAGAGTCGGTCCTCGGTGGCCCGGAACGCTACCTGTATCCCCTCTGGCGCGGCCCGCTGGACGAAGAAGGTCGTGTCGGTGCGGATGCCGCTCCAAGTGCTCATCGTGTCCCAAGCCTCAGCCATATCTTCGGCGTTGGAAATCCCGCGCCAAATGTGAGCCAAGTCCGGCCGCGCTCGAAGGTGTTCACTGCCGGCCTTGAGCACCACGTCCCAACCGAGTTCCTCGCCAGCTGCGATTGCCTCGGCTTTGTCGTGGACGTTTATCCACGTTAGCAAGTCAATGCCGTGGCACGAAAGCAAGTAGTGGACCTGTTCAGTCGAGAGCACCGCACCGCGCGGCGCAATCGACAACACGTCACGAATCAGCGCTTTGGCATCACCGGACCGGTGCTCGGCGGCGACGTGATATTCACCGTGGTCTCGGGCCGCCCACTCCGCGTAGTTGACTGCTCGCGCGAGGGCCTTTACCGCACTTTCGGGGGCAGAATACGAGGGCACTGACCCGCGGCCGGCCGAACCACCTTGAAGGTCAGGAACACGAAGAAGCATCGGAATGCCCTTGCTGGCCATGAAAGTCGACACGATCGGCTTATCGGACTGTTCACCGATAGCGGCCAACACGCTGGCCACACCGTCGCCGTCGGTGGTGATCGGCGGCGTGTAGACAACGACTAGCGCATCGACATCTGCACGGGCCAGAGTCGACTCGATTGCGATCTCAAATTCCTCTGCGCCTGCACTGGCCTTGAGGGAAACTGGCGGTGCCACCTGCAAGCCTTGCGACTTTGCGGTGTCCGACACGATCAGTGCCACCGCATCAGAGTTTCCGACGACTGCGATCCGGTTTCCTCGCGGGAGAGGCTGATGCGCGAGCAACTGCGCGACATCGAACATCTCGTCGAGGTTGTCGACCTGAATGACGCCCGCCTGCGCAAACATCGCATCCACGGCCTGTTGTGGCGCCGAACTACGCCGAACCGTGTGCCCGACCGGAACACCTTGGGTGGAGCGACCGGACTTGACCGCAACGATTGGTTTGACCTCAGAGACGCGGCGAGCGATCCGACTGAACTTGCGCGGGTTACCGATGGACTCTAAGTACAACAGCACGACCTCGGTGGCGTCGTCCTCGTGCCAGAACTGCAGCAAGTCGTTTCCGGAGACGTCTGCTCGGTTGCCGGCTGAGACGAAAGTTGACAAACCCAATCCCCGCTCCGCGACCGTCTCCAGGATCGCCGAGCCGAGCGCACCTGACTGGCAAAAGAAGCCAACTCGACCCTGCGGAGGCATCTTCGGGGCCAGCGATGCGTTCAACTGGACGTCGTTGGCGGTGTTGATGATGCCAAGGCAGTTCGGCCCGATCAGCCGCAAGCCGTGGGTGCGGCACAAGTGCAGCAATTCCTGCTGCTGCGCCCGACCCTCTGGTCCTTCCTCGGCAAAACCTGCCGAAATGACCACCAGTCCGTGCACGCCTTTGGCCGCACAGTCCAACACCACATCGTTCACATGCTCGGCCGGGACCGCGACGATGGCGATCTCTACGTCGCCGGGAATGTCGCGAACAGACGGGTAGGCCGGCATGCCCGAGACCGCCTCGGCCTGAGTGTTGACGACGTAGACCGTGCCCGCATATTCACCAAGTACGAGGTTTCGAATCATCGCCTGGCCGATGGAGTCTTGCCGCCGACTCGCACCCACGACCGCGACGCTTCTGGCGGAAAAAATGCGGTCAATTGAGGCTGCCTCGGCTCGCTGCTCACGCGAACGCATCACGCCCAATGCCGAATCAGTGGGCTGGATTTCGAAGGTCAGGCGCTGCACGCCATCTTCAAGCGTGCCGCTGATCGTGTAACCCATTTCACGGAAAACCTGCAACATCCGCACGTTCTCGGGCAGCACTTCGGCGGTGAATTCGGTGTAGCCGCGCTCGCGGCCGGCCTGTGCGAGGTGGTCCAGCAGCAGTTGGCCGATGCCCCGGCCCTGGTGGGCGTCCTCGACTAGGAACGCCACTTCGACCTCAGAATCGGTTATCGCGTCATATCGTCCGACGGCAATGATTTCGTCGTGCTGGGTGACGACGAAGGCGACCCGGGCGTGGTGATCGACAGTCGTGAAGCGAG
>JAKPAQ010000076.1 GCA_029779385.1 Actinomycetes bacterium
GTCGAGTTCGTAGACGTCGGCCGGAAAGTCCCGGTAACCCGACTGGAAGTTCACGTTCAACGTGTTCTGCCAGTTGCCCGTGCGAAGCGTATTGCTCCACGTGCCCTTCCAGCGGAATGCCACCTCGCCGATGGACGGGTTGTTGTCGCCCAGTGTCGAGAAATACTGGTCTCCGGGCTTCAATTGTGTTTGACTGCGCAGCATGTAGGTCGCGCGCAGCTGCGATTGCAACGGCCCGAACGGCGTGCTGGTGCGGCCGACGATGTCGAAATCGATGCCGCTCCTGATCTCCTTGGCCAGATTGATGGTGCTCTCGTTGTAGGCGAGGTAGACGTTGCCGGTCACCGGGTCGGTATAGGTCGTCCAGAGCTCGGAGTACTTCGCCGCATTCGCAAAGGCTTCGTTCTCGTCGACGCTGCCAAACGTATCCCTCATGCCGACCCACCACAGATCGGCCCCCATGGACAACTGGTCGTTCGGCTCGAAGCGAATGCCGAGAGACGCCTGCTTGGATTTCTCCGGCTTGACCGTCGGCACACCACCGATCTTGACGTCGTACTGTGTGTTGTCTGGACGACAGATCGCCCCCAGGCTGGCAGCAATTGCGGCCATCTCCGGCGTGCAGTTGTACGGATCCCCCGTGACCCCGAAAGTCTGCAGCGGCCGGTACAGACCTCTGAGATTGGGCGCGCGAAACCCGGTGCCCACGGAACCGCGAATCAACCAGCTCTTGCTCGGCTGATAGCGAAAACCGACCTTGCCGGTGGTCGCGTCATACAAGCCCTGGTACTTGTCGTAACGCACGGCGCCCGTGAGTTCGAGCTCATTGGTCACCGGCGCCACGAGTTCGGAGAACAAGGCAATGGCTTTGCGGCTGGCCGAGTACGGAATGGCCTGCGATGCGTCCCCGAAGCGCGAGTCATTGTGGTTGGGGCCGCCGACGCCCATGGCCACGTCGCTCGGCTGAGACGACACGCTGTCTTCGTTGTAGTTGGCGCCGATCGCCCATGCAGCGTAGCCGCCGCCCAGTTTGAACACCTCGCGGCTGGCCTGCACGTTCATC
>JAKPAQ010000089.1 GCA_029779385.1 Actinomycetes bacterium
AACACCCGGATTGCTGAGGAGGTCGGGGTGACGCCGGTGACGGTGCGGGCCTGGCGTCAGCGTTTCGGTGAGCAGGGGCTCGCCGGGTTGGACAAGATCCGGGAAGGTCGGGGCCGCAAGCCCTCCATTTCCGAGGACACGATCGCCGAGATCGTGCGGTTGACCACCACGACGACTCCAGAAGGTGCCACGCATTGGTCGTGTCGCACCATGGCCAAGCACGTCGGGGTCAGTTCGGCCACGGTGCAACGGATTTGGTCAGGTCTCGGGTTGCGGCCGCACCGGATCGACACCTTCAAAGTGTCCAATGATCCGTTGTTTGAGGAGAAACTCATCGACGTGGTCGGCTTGTATCTGAATCCGCCCGAGCAGGCCATCGTGTTGTGTATGGACGAGAAGTCCCAGATTCAGGCTTTGGACCGGACCCAGGCATCACTGCCGATGGTGCCGGGCCGGGCGGCCACCATGACCCACGACTACAAACGCAATGGCACGACCACCTTGTTCGCTGCCCTCGACGTGCTGACCGGCACGGTGATCGGGCAGTGTCTGGCCCGACACCGCCACACAGAGTTCATCAAGTTCCTGGGCACCATCGACCGCGAGGTACCTGAAGGGCTACAGGTGCATCTGATCCTGGATAACTACGCCACCCACAAGCACGCTGCAGTTCAGAAATGGATGAAGCGGCACAAGCGGTTTCACTTCCATTTCACCCCAACCTCGTCGTCATGGCTCAACCAGGTCGAACGGTGGTTCCGCGACCTGACCGACAAGAACCTGCGACGCGGAATCTTCGCCAGTGTCCCCGAACTGATCGCCAGCATCGAGTCATACCTCAACGCGCACAACGCCGATCCCACGCCCTACGTCTGGACGGCCACCGCCGAGTCGATCCTGGCCAAAGTCCGACGCGCACGCACCAAACTCCAACAAGTAGTCAATCAAAACTGAGACGGACCACTAGGCCAACCCACGTCATGGCGACGAATCGCTCGTCCGGGATGGATGAGTGACTTCCCCGAAGCGATCCCGGGGCAGATCGCCGCAATCATCAACCGCTTGGGTGACGGCCGGTACACGCACCTGTCGATCTATCCGCTGCCCGCCGACGCGGCATACGACGAAACGGTCCACCCGACAGAGTGGATGCAGTCTACCGGCGTCGCGCCCAGCCGGCTCACTGTCGAGATCAAAGAAGCCGATGCCAACGGCGTATGCCGGTTGTACACGATCGGCCGTTCTGACGGCGCCGGCACCTCAGCCGAAACCGAGCCAAGTCAGAACGGCGACAACACTTATCTGGTGCGCCCAGCAGAGGTACTCTGCGCCACCGACGCCATCGAGTTGTTCCTGCACTACTACGAAACCCACACCGTTCCAGCTGGCTGGAGTCTGCGCGAACAGCCCGAGTTCGCCGACACCGAGGGTCCCGAAGAATGAGACTCGAACAGGCGACGCACATCCTTGAGTCCAACAGGGCGAAGTCGCGCATGAGCATCTTCACCGAAGAGATTCCAGGCCAAATCGCTGCAGGCATCAATCGTCTGGGCGCCGGCAGGTACACCTACTACTCGATCTATCCCGTGGCGGCGGACGTGCCCTACGACAAGTTCCCCTATTCGCACGAATGGATACAGGCGACGGGCGTCGCACCCGACCGCCTCACGGTTGAAATCAAGCAGCGCGACGCCCTTGGCGAGCATCGGCTGTACACCATCGGTCGCTCCGATAGTGCCGACGACTCAGCCACAACCGAGCCAATTCAGAACGGCGACAACACTTATCTGGTACGGCCCTCAGAGGTACTTACCGCTACCGACGCCATCGCACTGTTCCAGCACTACTACGACACCCACGCCGTCCC
>JAKPAQ010000091.1 GCA_029779385.1 Actinomycetes bacterium
ACGATCAGGCAAGTTCTAAGCCATCAGGCGGGTTTGGCTGCTTTTCCGGCGACGGCGTCGACGATCGACTTCGACAATCGCGCCGGCCTCGTTGGCTGCTTGGCTGCCGCCGAGGTTTCGGCCAAGCCCGGTACGACCGTGGCCGAACATGCATACACCTACGGTCACCTTTGCGATGAACTCGTCAGGCGGCTAACCGCAGAGCCATTGGCCGAACGATTCGGGCAGATCGCCCAACAGTCCAACTGGGATTTGCGACTCGCGGTCTCGCAGGTTGAAGACAATCGGATCGCCGACGTAGTGCCACTTGCAGGCGACTGGGAGACGGCCGTGGACGCCGACCCGAATTGGGGCCCAGTGGTTTGCTATCCGTTCGGTTTGCGTGACCCAGCGGTACTGAACTCGACACGCTTTCGCCGGACCAGTTTTGCGGCGATCTCGCTCTACGCCTCAGCAGCCGGCCTTGCCAGTTTCTACGCCGACATCGCTCAACCGGACGGGCAGGTAGCGAGTCTGCTGGGACCGACACTGCATGCGGAGTTCCTCCGTCCGCAAGTAACCGGCCACGATCTGGTGCTGGACCATGAGGTCACCTGGACCCTGGGGTTCCAAGTGGATCGACTCGAATCTGGTCGAGTCGAAATTGGCATGGGTGGGGCCGGTGGGTCGGCAGGATGGTTGACGCTCGACGAAAGTGGCCAGTTTTTGTCTGCGGCGGCCTACGTTTCGCGTGGGCTCGGCGACTTCGATCGCGCAGATGAGGTGTGGGACTCGTTGACCTTGCCTTAGCCGCGGCGACTTAGCGAATCCGTCCTCGGTGCAAAGTGCACCAAGTTGGTCGGTCGTCCCGTTCTCAAGGTGACCGAAGTAGGCTAGGGCGCGTTTGCTGTCCCACCGCACCGATAGGTCGGCGATTGGGACGGTGCAGTTGAGTCCGCTGCCGGCCATGGAGCGGCTCAGTTTCCAGGCGAACCGGCCAAACGAGAAGATCGAGTCGTTTTGGCCGACAGCCAGTGATTTGGCCGTGGCGTCGAGCACACGTGAGTAGGTGATCGGGTTGAAGATGGTCGAGGCGGTGGTGCCTGCGGCACCGATCGCGCCGATAACTTCGCGCTGATGTTGGCCGCGAGCAATGTCGCCGGTGGCGAAGGCTTTGCGCGAACGTGAGTAGGCCAAGGCCGTCTTGCCGTCGACTTCTTGGCAGCCCTTCGTGATGTTGAGCTTCGCGTCCTTGTCGACGATGTCTTGAGTCGGGCAGATCTCGATGCCGCCGAGTGCGTCAACTATTTGTTCGACTCCGCCAAACCCAATTTCGGTGTAGCCGCCGATTCGCACGCCCGTCTCAGATTCGAGGGTTTTGACTAGCAACGGCGGGCCGCCATAGGCGTAGGCGGCATTGATTTTGGTCCGGCCGTAGCCAGGAATGTCGACGATCGAGTCGCGCGGAATCGAAGTCAACACGGAGGGGCCGCCACCGCCATAGGTCAGCAAAATGATCGTGTCGGTGCGCCCCCGTGACCGGTCTTGTGGCCGCTTGTCGGTGCCAACCAGCAGCCACGTAGTGGTTCTGCCGGCAGCAGGACGTTCACCTTCGGGTTCGGCGCCGACCTTGGTGACTTTTGACCACGCCACGACCGGGACGGCCACCATAAACGTCAGCCAGATGGCCAGCAGCAGCCAAAACAGCCGTAGTCGGCCGCGCTTCTTCGGCCTTTTCGGTGTGCCGTCGCCGCGGCCACTCGGTGGCGGCAGGTTCGGCGGCGGCAGGTTTGGTGGCGGTAAACCCGAGGCTGATCGGCCGGCGGGTGGCTTTGGGGCATTCTCGTCTTCGTAAAGCCAGTCGTAGCCGCCTGGGGAAGTGGGGCCGGTGGGGGACATGTTGCGAAGGTACCTTGTAAATGCAACCGCGCCATTCTGCTGGGCCCTTTTCGGCGCGTCACCGACTGCAGAGCCCTCCTCGCCTTGATACTGGGGAAACCTTCGGGCACTTCCCACCGTGAGGACTTGAATGAACCACGATCGACTGAGCGCACTCGGCGGCAGCTACGCAGACGCGGATGCTGCTTCTTCGCGTATTCAACTTCGACGAGCGCTGACTTTGGCGGCGATGACCGTCGTGCTGCCGGGTTCGGCGCAGCTGGCTCAAGGCAATCGACGCGTTGGCCGCATCGCCATGCGGATCTTCTTTGGCGTCTTGGCGCTACTGGCGCTGTTGGCCCTAATGGCGCTTTTTAACCGCCAGTTGGTATTTGGTTTAGCCACGAGCCCAACTTTGTTGACGTTGGGCCGTTGGGCCTTGATCGCGTTGGCGATTGGTTGGGTTGGGCTGATCATCGATGCTTGGCGACTCGG
>JAKPAQ010000098.1 GCA_029779385.1 Actinomycetes bacterium
CACCTGCGCTGGTGTTCGACGTGGACCTAGAACCGTCTTGGGTGCTTGGCGACAGCCAGCTCCTGGAACGAGCGATCACGAATCTGCTCGACAACGCAGCAAAGTGGAGCCCGCCGGAGGCGACCGTCACGGTTCGCCTCGTTGCCGGATCGGTCTCAGTAGCCGACCAAGGCCCGGGCATCGCAGCCGAAGACATAGACCACGTTTTTGACCGGTTCTACCGTTCTACCCAAGCGCGGGCGTTGCCCGGATCTGGGCTTGGCCTGTCAATCGTGAAACGTGCAGCGGACCGGCACGAGGGCAACGTCGCAGTGGTTTCCACCCTCGGCAAAGGCGCAACTTTCACCTTCTCGGTGCCGCTAGCAACCCCGACACCATAAAAAGACTTCGGCCAGGCACAGACTTCTCACACTTCATTCTCAGGTCGTGGGACGATTGTTGAACCATGAACGATCAGCATGATCCCTTCGCGGAACGCCCCTACGTCCCCCCGACTGCGCCGGATGCTTCACCTGAAGCGTCAACCGGTTCATCAAGCGACTGGCCATTCGCCGAGCAGCAGACTGCAGACCAGCACGGCACGTATGCGCCTGATCACGAACCGACCATGACGGTCGGTTCGGGCTACTCGGCAGAGCCCACCACCGAAATACCGACCGAACCTACCCTTGCGTTCGGCGGCGGTGGCACGCCCCCGACCTACCCGCCCACCAACCTAGCCCCGCAAGCACCGGCCCCGAAGCCGCGGGCGGGTCGAATCGTGGCCGCCGCGACTGGCGTGATTCTGCTTGCTGGCGCATCGGCCGCCGGCGGTGCCGCCATCTACAGCAACATGAGTGATTCGCAGCCGGGGATCAGTCCTTCGACGACCGGCACCTCACTCGACAAGATTCCGGCCTCGACTACTAAGACCAGTGATGTTTCGGCGGTCGCGGCCAAGTTGCTGCCGTCAACGGTGATGATCAACGTGGCCGGCCAAGAGGGATCTGGCACCGGCACCGGCATCGTGATCAGCAAAGACGGCAACATTTTGACAAACAATCACGTGATCGAGGCAGCAGCAGATGGTGGCTCGATCACGGTTGCCTTCAACGACGGCACGAACGCTAAGGCCAAAATCGTCGGACGTGACGTGGCCACCGATATTGCCGTCATAAAGGCAGAAGGCTTGAACGATCTGACTCCGGCTACTCTGGGCGATTCGTCAAAGGTTCGCGTCGGTCAACCCGTCGTCGCGGTCGGCTCGCCATTCGGCCTCGAGGCGACAGTCACCCAGGGGATCGTGTCGGCGCTGAACCGTCCCGTGAGCCCCGGTGACTCCACCTCCAGCAGCAGCACCACGACCACCTTCCCTGCCATTCAGACCGACGCCGCGATCAACCCGGGCAACTCCGGTGGCCCGTTGGTGGACATGTCCGGCAACGTGATCGGCATCAATTCAGCGATCAACACCGGCGGAACCGGCAACGGCTCGGTCGGGCTCGGTTTCGCGATCCCGATCAACTTGGTGCGCAACGTTTCAACGCATATCCTCGACGGCAAAGTGGTCGAGCATCCGCAGATCGGCATCACCGTCAGCAGCGCCACCGGCGACGACAAGATCACCATGGTGGGCGCCCAAATCAGTGATGTTACCGCTGGCGGCGCGGGCGAGGCGGCCGGGCTCAAATCCGGCGACATCGTCACGAAGGTTGACGGAAACCCGGTCGCGTCGAACGAGGCCCTAATCGCAACAATCCGTGGTTACAGTCCCGGCGACGAAGTGACGCTAACGATCCAGCGAGACGGAAAGTCATCCGAGGTGAAGGTCACCTTGGGCTCTGACGGCGGGTCGCTCGCTCGAAAGCAGTGACGCGGTTCAACTAAGCAGCGACTCGGTCAACTCGCGTAGCAGCGAATAGCCATGCTGCGTCAGGATCGATTCGGCGTGGAACTGGATCCCTCGGAATGCGGGCCCGGCAACTAGGTGAATATCACCGGTTGCCGGGTCCGTTTCTACACTCACCCCGGCCGGTAGACCTGATTCAGGCGCCCGGGCAACGAACGTGTTGTAGAAGCCGACCGTCTCGGTCCGACCGAGGATCGGCAGTGCACTCTGAGTGCCTTGGAAGACGATGTCTTTGAACACCAGATCCAGCCCGATCAGGTGACTGAGTGTTTGATGACCCAGACAGATGGCCAAGAACGGCTGGCCCCGATCGAGCAGTCGCTGAGTCGCCGCGCGAAGCACCTTGATCTTGGGATCGTTGTCATCGCGCGGATCGCCCGGGCCCGGGCCGATCACGACGAGGTCGTGATCGTCTAGCGATTCGGCCGTCCAAGCATCATGGCGGATCACTTCGGTCGTCATGCCCATCACCGCGAAGACGTGCCCCAACATGTTGACGAAGTCGTCTTCGCCGTCGAGCACGACCACCCGTTTACCGAGCAGGTTCGGCACCTGTGGCGTCCCCGATTGGTCGCTCAGCCAGAACTGACTCAACCGTTGGTTTCGCGAGCCCAACGCAATCAGCACTTCGTCATCACGGGTGAAGGCGTCATAACCGTCCACCGGCAGTGCCGCAGCCTCCACCAACCCGAAGGCGCTGAGGATTCCCGACGCCTTCGCCCACGTTTCGTTCGTTTCGTAGTCGGCGTCTGAATCGCGCACTAGAGTCGCGCCGGCGGTGACCGACAGATTTCCGTCCAAGTCAACATCGGCAGTGCGGATCAGGATCGGCGCGTCCAGTTTCGACTGTCCTGCTTCGTCACGACCAACAAGGGCCGCAACGCTGGCATAGTATCCGCGCCCATGCTCCTCGTACTTTTTGATCAACCGGCAGGCGTTTTCCACTGGGCTGCCGGTGACAGTCGCGGCGAACATCGAGTCACGCAAAATGACCCGCGGATCAAGGTCGGTGCGCCCAGCCAACAGGTATTCGGTGTGGACCAGGTGCGTCATCGGCTTCAGGTAAGGGCCCAGGACAAGTCCACCTTCATGGCACAGATCGCACATCATCTTCAGTTCTTCGTCGACGACCATGAAGAGTTCGTAGATCTCTTTTTCGTCGGCCAGGAACTTCAACAACTCGCGCTTGCGGTCGGCGTTGGTGTCCAAGCCGCGCATCCGGAAGGTGCCACTGATCGGGTTCATCCGCAGTTGGCCGGCGTCCAAGCTGACGTGCCGTTCAGGGCTGGCACCGATCAGGTAGCGGTCACCGGTGAAGATGCAGAAGGTCCAAAACGATCCTCGTTCGCGTTCGAGTAGGCGGCGGAAAACACTCAACGCCCGTTCGTGGCCCCAGTCGGCAACTTTGGCGGTGTAGCGCCGCCCGACCACTAGATTTGCGCCTTCGCCTTGACCGATTTCTTCGTCGATGATCTGGCGCACGACTTTGGCGTAATCGGCGTCTGAGGTTTCGAAACCGCCGCGGTCAACCATCTCGATTTCGAGGTCTGGCAGCACCTCGAGCAGGTCTACGAGGGGCACATCGACACAGGTTCTGGCCTCAATCACCGACAGCGGGGTGCCGTCCTGATGGGCTTGGAAGCCACGTTCGGCCACTTGTGAAAACGGCACCAAAACGAGGTTGTCCCACGCCGGACCAGGACCTTCAGAAAGCGGAATATCGGCGAGCTTTTCGATGTCGGTTCGCGGACCGGCCAGCAAGGTGACCGTGTCTGCCTCGCGACCGCGGATGAGCGCGAAAGCCGGCTGGGTTAGCAGTTCGGCCAAGACGTGCTGCGTCATCTCGTTCTTCTTTCCACGCGCTGGACGAATCAACGTTCGTCAGCGTACCGGTTGTTCACTGGCCGATTCGATCGAGCCAGCGGCGCGAGGAGCCGACGGTCACCAAGATTTGGGTGGCTCTGGTCAAGACGACGTAGAGCGTGCGCCAGCCGGCCGCCGACTCGGCGACCAGACCGTCTGGTTCGATCA
Organism: Actinomycetes bacterium; assembly: GCA_029779385.1. Next base: position 3,920 of record JAKPAQ010000098.1, read on the forward strand.
AGACGACGGCGTCGAACTCGAGGCCCTTGGTTTCGAGCGGGTCGAGTACTCGCAACCGCTCTGTTGGGGTGATCGCGGACGCCACCTGCGCGAGCAGTTCGCCCGGCGCAACCACCGCAACCGTGCCATCGACCTGAGCGAGCATCGCTTCGGCTTCGCGGCGGGCAGTCTCGATCACTTGACCTGCGGCAACGAGTTCGTGGCGCGGCTCAACTCCGGTGCGCCTGACCGCTTCGGCCAAGTCCGGCTGGTCGATCGCGAACTTGGCAGCCTTGGCGGCCAGTTCATAAATCTCAGCGGAGTTGCGGTAGTTCGTCGACAGTCGGAATCGGTGGACATTGAGCCGACCAAGCGCCTCGGTGCGCGCGGCAATCGACTCTGCTGGCACCGGCCAGGACGACTGCGCCTCGTCACCAACGATCGTCCAACTCGCGGTTCGTCCACGCCGGCCCAGCATCCGCCACTGCATCGGCGACAGGTCTTGGGCTTCGTCGACCAACACGTGGGCGTAGCCGTCGTCGTCAATGCTGCTGGTTGCCTTGACGCGGTTCTCGCGCTCGCTGCGTTCAAAACTCATGAACTGTTTGGGCGTGAAGTCGTCTTCGTTCTCCACTGGCGGCACCTCGCCAACCAAGTGTCGGAGTTCGTCGAGCAACGCGACATCTTCAATGGTCGGCGAATCGGACCAGAGCCTTCGCATGACCTGCTGCTCGAATGAGGTGTATAGGTCACCGGCCAGTTCACCGAGGCGACTTGGGATTGACTGCCACAGATCAGCCGGATCAAGTTCGGGCCACCAAGCGTCGAGGAACTCCTCAAACCCATGGTGCCCATCCATCTCGTCGGCGAACTTCTCCGGACCACGATCGAGCGCCCGATCGCCCTTGACGCGCTCCCAGAGCGCCTCGACGAGCAGTTTGCGCACCCGCTTAGCCTGCAGGTTTGGCAGGCCCATGCCGAAGATCCGTCGCCGAATTTGGGACAGGTCGGCGGCCTCAAGAATCAGCCGGTCATCGCGGTAGAAAACCTCGAACCGCTTCGGCGACCCCGATCGAGGCGCCCGCACGAGTCGGTCCAGAACCTTCACCATCCGGTCCGAACCGATCAACGCAGCGAGTTCTGGATCGGCGTGCTGGGCGGCTGAAATCCCGTCAACGACTTCGCCCATCGACCGCAAGGTCACGGTCGTTTCGCCCAGGCTGGGCAGAACCCGTTCGATGTAGTTCATGAACACACCAGAGGGGCCAACGACCAGAACGCCACCGGCCTCAAACCGGCGCCGGTCGGTGTAGAGCAGGTAGGCCGCGCGGTGCAAAGCGACCACGGTTTTTCCGGTGCCGGGGCCGCCCCCAATGATGGTCGCGCCGCGGGCCGGCGCGCGGATCGCTTCGTCCTGCTCCTTTTGGATCGTCGCGACGACCGAATGCATGGAACTGTCTCGAGCGCGACTGAGGCTGGCCATAAGCGCGCCTTCGCCGATGATCACCAGGTCGTCGTCGGCAGCGTCCGCATCGAGTAGTTCGTCTTCGATGCCAACAACCTGATCGCCGCGACAGCGCAAGACTCGACGCCGAACCGCGCCGACCGGGTCTTGGGCCGTTGCCCGATAGAAGACCGACGCGGCCGGGGCACGCCAGTCGATCAAAATAATTTCGCGATCGGCGTCCCTGACGCCGATTCGGCCGATATATCTGGCTTCGCCGCTAGTTAGATCCAGCCGGCCGAAGACTAGTCCGTCGTGGGCGGCGTTCAGCGCACTGAGCCGCTTGTTGGCTTGGAACACCATAGCGTCGCGCTCGACTAGGCCGCCTTCGTGCCCGATATGGCCTCGCGCCATCCCCTCGGCAACCAACGATTCAGCAACTTTCGCCGAAGCGTCGAGTCGCTGATAGACGGTGTCAACGTATGACTGTTCGCGCGCGATTTCGCGATCTTCGTCGGCAGCGGAAGTCATCAAGGCCCTTCTGGCGGTGGGGAACAATCCATTCTAGGCGAAACCCTCACGCCACCGGGATGTATCACCGGCCACGCCGGTGTCTCTTAGCTGCCGTCAAACGCTTTGCGTAGATGACGGGGCGCCGACTTCTCGGGGGAGAGCCGGCGCCCCGTGCCAAAGCAGAAACCGCGATGCGGTCTTGGATATGCAGAACGGGGTCGACCCCCGAGCCCGACCCCGTACTGCCCCGAAAACCAATTGCTTGGCAATCGACGGTACCGAAACCTTTGGGACGCGCACGCGAGTTCGCCGTCGATAAAAATGGGGACAAGCCAAAGCGGGGCCGGCCCAATGGCCAGCCCCGCCTCAGTTTCAATCAGTTCACTTCACCGTGACCGACCGCACTGCGGCCGAAGCGGTGTATTGCGTCGAACCGGCATAAACCGCCTTCAACGTGTGCTTGCCCTTCTTGAGCTTGAGCGTCACCGACGCCTTGCCCTTGCTGACCTTGACGGTCTTCACCAGCTTCCTGCCGTCATAGATCTTCACCGAGCCGGCCGTGGACCTAGCCGAAGTGCCCGGCAGAGTCAGCCCAACAGTGACTTTTGCTTTCCGCTTCCCGGCCTTCGCCACCAACGCAAGCTTCGATACCTCCTTGGCCACAACCGCCTTCGAGGTGGCAGTTCCAGCGCCGAACTTTCCCTCGTCGTCGATTGCCCGGACGGTGGCGGTGATTGCCTTGCCACGATCGGCGGCCTTCACCTGGTAGGTGGCGCTGCTTCCAGCAGCAATACCTCCCACTGGTAGGAATAGCCAAGCACGCCGTCAAACGCCCAAGTTCCCGGCGAAACCGTCAACGTCTTGCCGGTGAGTGCCGAACCGCTGATGGTTGGCGGCTCAACCGCTGTCAGGTTCGCACTCAGCGTCGCAGTTAGGCCAGTCACGGCTTGCCCGTCGCCGACGACGACCTTGGTAGCTTTAGCCGGCGAATAGCCGTTCTGCCACCACTGCGGAACGAACTCGGCGTCGTCGCCGGTCAAGGCGTTGTAACGCTCGCCGAAGAACTTGACCGTGTACGTACCAGGAACTACTCGCGCGACGTACTTTCCAACCGCGTTCACACTTACTGAATCAATCGATTCGCCGGTCGCATCGAAGACCTCCATACTGGCGGCTGTACTGGGCAGCCCGGTGACTGCTTCAAGCGTGATCGTGGCAGAAATCGTGCCCATCCGCGCGACGGTAAGATTTCCCAGATCAAGCTTCCCGGTTTCGCCAACCGCAAACTCCTCGGCGCCTTCTTGTGTTGCCGAGTTACCGAACCACCGCTCTTCAATACCTGGGTCATCATCGGTGAAGTCACCGGTTACCCGAAATTTGTAGATGCCTTCCGGCAGCCCGCCAAAGCCGAAGACCCCACCTTTGCGGACGGGCGTTGAAAGGTAACTCGTCCAATCGCTGCCGGTCTGCGTGAACGCGGTTACCTGCGCTTCTCGCTGCCCGCCGCCGTTTTTGTCAACGACAGTGCCAGTGACGTTGAAATTAGGCTCCTCGGTCGGAACATCTGCCATCTCGATGTCTACGCCAAGGCGCTTTTGGTTTTCGGTGACGGTTACTTCCGTGGCTGCTGCGAAAGTTTCAGAATCGAAATACCACTTGTCCTCATAATCGTTGAGTCCATCGGTAAAGCTCAGCCGATAGCGGCCTTGGTCCAAATTCCGCAGGGTGTACTCGCCGCGAGAGTTCGTCTGCGCATCAGACAAACCCATGGCCTCGTCATCACTGGCGAAGGCGTGGACAGTTACACCTCGGATAGGTACTCCTGCCGAATCTGTCACCTTGCCAGAAATTCTCGCGCCGTCGGTCAACTGAACTCGTGGGACTTTGGTCGTCGACTTCTTTGCCACTTGGAAAGTGGTTGCCGTGGAGTACGTTTGCCCCTCAGTTCCGGCCCAAGCAGACCGCCATTCCGCCGGGGAATCGATTACCCGAACCACGTATTGGCCAGGGGCGAGCGAAGCACTCCACTGCCCGGCGTCAACGTTGCTGACCGTGAGCTTCTTGAAGTCTTCGAAGTCATCATCCTCGCCCCCGATTGAATAGATGAGAATCTCGCTTCTCTCAGTTAGTAGTCGGTTCCCGTCCGGATCGATCACTGAACCAGAAAGCGTGCCATAACCGGCGATGCCGACGTTGAGGCTCGCGTCAGGCAGTTGCTGCGGCTCGCCACCGCGCACCACGTAAGGCCCCGCGACAAAGGTCTCGAAGTCATCCTTGCTAAATCTGAGCCAGATTTCTCTTCCGATAGTGTCGTCTGCCGATACCTCGAACTCGTAGTGCCCGTTCTCGTCGGTTGACGATTGGGCCAACACCGGCGAGTTCGGCGCCGACGTCGGGTTGGCGGCGAACGCCTCGACCTTGACGGACTGAAGCGGATTGGACTCCGCGTCACCGACAAATCCCGAAACTGTGACCGGCTTTTGGGCCGCTGAAGCTGGCGCACCGAGCGCTCCAAGCGCCAAAACCAGCACCGCGACGACTGCGGTCGCAAAGGTGCGGCGCAGGCGGGTTCTCGACGTAACTTGCGGCCGGCTTTTGTTCCCCATGAAGTCCCATCCCGAGATTTGGTTCGGCGATCACCGAACCACCTGAAGTCAATAGGGCCTCGACTCTACTAATTTCTGCCTGCGGAAGCGGCCAAACCAAAATACGGACGAATCAGCGTTTAGTCGCCAAGAACGCGTTCATTGCCTCCTTGGCTTGGTCGCTGCCAAAGAGCCTGGCCGATTGGCTCGCGAGTTCTTCGCCGAGTCGGTCGAACTTGTCGAGCAGTTCCCGGTTCAAAATTGCTTTAGTCTCGGCGAACCCTTGCGGAAAACCGTGGGAGAGTTCGGCCAACAGGTCGGCCAACGCGGTGTCGAGGTCGGAGTCAGGGACGGCCTTGGTGATCAACCCCATCTGCGCGGCCTCCGTCGTCCCAAATTGTCGACCAGTCAAGAAAACATCTGCGGCTGCACGCGAGTCCAGCCGCCCCAGCAACGTCAAACTGATCACCGCTGGCGCGAGCGCAAGGCGCACCTCACTGAGCGCGAAAGTAACCGATTCGGCACAGATCACTATGTCAGCCGCACCAACGAGCCCAAGCCCGCCAGCGCGAACCGGGCCGGCCAAAACGACTACGACTGGCTTGGAGCTCGCGACAATCGAACGCTGCAGGTTGACCAAGTCACGGGCACCCTGCTCCATCGAACCCTCAGCGGCTTCGGTCAAATCTGCCCCCGAACAGAAAACCCGATGCGCCGACCGCAAGACGATCACCCGAACTGCATCGTCAGCTTCGGCCGCCGCTAACCGCTCGACAAGTTCGCTAACCAGTTGACGGCTGAGTGCGTTGCGGTTGTGTTCCGAATCGAGGGTGATCGTCGCGACCTGATCAGCAACATCCAGGTGCACTAACTCGGTCATGAGGACTCCTGGGTTGAGAGTTTTGGTCGTTCGGGACGCCGCTGCGCCAGCGGGAGCGGATCGTTGCCGGGCGCGCCAGCGAACGTCTGCACAATATCGAGCCAATGGTCAGCGTGTTCGCCGGTAGCGACGACTTGCACGTCGTCGCGGTGGCGTCGCCGGGTCGCAAGCAAGGCGAAGTCCCAACCGCTGCCGGCGACTCGATCGGCTGCTTCGGCCGGGCCCCACGTCCAAAGTTGGCCAGAGGGCGAGACCAGTTCAACTCGAATTGGCGCCTGCGGCACAGTCTCGCCTCGGATCGCGTGCGCGAAAGCGAACGTCCGCACGCCGAGGTGACAGACATGGCGGACCCGATCTGTTCGCCGAACTTCGACTCCTAGCGACTCGGCCACATCTTGGCCGTGCGCCCAGGTCTCCATCAAGCGAGCCGTCGCCATCGACATTGGACTCATCGGTGGGCCGAACCACCTGATCTTTTGACCCGGCTGCACCGAAGTCAGCGCGCCGGCCAGGTCGGCTCGCCTACTTCGCCATGCCCGCAAAAGCTTTGATCGCTCAAGCAGCGCGGCCTGATTCGCCGCGTCGTCGACGAACCCGTTTGGGTTCGCTGCAGCGGCAGCCAAGGCCGAGGCGAATGCCGAGCCCTCGACAATGGCCGAAACCGAAACTAGGTCCGTCCAATGCAGGTGCCCAATCTGGTGGGCGATCGTCCAGCCCTCCGGCGTCGTCACCGTCTGCCACTGGTCGGCCGACAGGTCGGCCACTAAATCGTCCAGTTGAGCCGACTCGGCGGCCAAATCTGCGAGTACGGCCGTCAGGTCATTCACCGGTTTGAGTCCTCGGGGCCGGTGCCGGCGGCCGCGGCATTGTTCTCGGTTCGCCGATCTGACGCAGCGCGAAATCTGCGGCAAGTTGAACTGCTCGGGCCGCGTCCGAGAGCACGTCTGCCATCATCGGAAAGGCATGAATCTGGCCTCGCCACAGGTGAACATCGACCTCGATGCCACGCCGGTCGAGCAGACCAGCGAACGCCTCAATCTCCGGGCGCAAGAACTCGCCCTCGACGGCCACCAAGTGCGTCGGCGAAGAGATATAGGCCGTCGCGTGCAACGGATCCGCAAATCCTTCGATCACCGATCCAGGCGGCAGCCACATCGATCGAATCTGATCAATTCGCTTTGGTGGTAGCAGCGCCTCACGCACTTTGTCGATCCGCTCGACTGACTTGTCGGTACGTTCGGGTGTCAGGCTCAGCAGCGGCGAGAAGCCGATCAAGGCCGCCGGGGCAGTCAACCCCCTGCGCGTGGCGAGTTCGGCCACTTTCATCGTCAAATATCCGCCCGCCGAATCGCCAGCGACGACGACTTTTGACCGGTCGATAGCCCGATCCAAAACGTCGATATAGGCGGCTATCGAATCGACTACCGACTCGGCGATCGGATGGTCGGGCAGTTGGCGATAGTCGATCGCATAAACCGTGCCGCCGGTCGTTCGGACGAACGCTTCCAACAGACCGCGATAGGAGTCAACGCTGCCGACGAAGAATCCGCCGCCGTGCAGATAGAGCATGGTCAAGTTCGACGTAGTCCCTGCCGCCGGGGTCATCTTTTCGCCAGGAACTCCACCAACGGTGGTTACTTCACTAGTGATATCGACCGAAGCGGGTCGTGCGATTCGGCCCGACCAAACTTGGACCCGACGAAACATTCGCGGATCGGCTGGCGCGATCTTTAGCAGCGGCTTGACCGTCATTCGGGCCCCGCGATCGACCATTCGAGCTCGCTTAGATGGCGAATCGTGGAACGTCACCAGCGGGTGCACCGACTGCATCGGCCGCTGGGGTCTACGCCCAGAATCTGATCGCTTCGCCACGAATTAAGTCTACGTACTCAGCCGGCGAGGAATCTCGCATCGACCTCGCAGCTGACTTTGATCGGTTCTGGAACTAGCTCGAGGCCGCCGCCAATCGAATCGCTTGTGGCCATCGCAAACTGTCGCATCATCGGCTCGGGGTCGTTGAGCATCCCCGGATCGGCGAGGTGCGTTGCGGTGACTCGACCAGCGTGAACCGCGTCGGCGTATCCCTGTGCCTTATCGACCGCGTCGGCGACCGCTTGGGCACGGACCTCACCTGAAACCACCTTCTGGTTCGCTTCGCTTAGCCCCCATGAGACCGAACCGAGTTCGATTCGTTCATCTGCACTGAACTGCTCGACGAACGCACTGAGTACCTCAAAATCAACGAACTGGGCCTGGACCGACAGCCGCGCAACCTGCTCGAGTTCACCGCGTTGACCGTCTGGCAACCAGCGCCGTTGCGCCATCACTCGGACGCCGTCTGCCGACCAGCGAACCACCGAGTGCTCGGTCACATACTCCGCCAGCGCCGAAGTGACCTCTCGATGGGCCGCGCTTGCCTCTTCCATGACAAAAATGCGGTCGCTTCCTTGCACCTCGATCGCCAAGGAAACCGTGGCCACCTCGGCCGGCAGTTCGCGCTCTGCTCGGCCACGAACAGTGATCTGAAGACTCATGCCTCTAAGTCTGCCCTGCTCTGCCTATCCACGCGCCTGAAAGCTCGGCTAGCCTTTCGACGTGGTCACTCTCGAGGAACTACAGGTCCGCACTCTTGGCGAGTGCAAGTTCGAATCGCCTTTGGCCGACTATGTGGCGAACCGCGCCACAAACAAGTACTACGTCGCCGAAGACGATCGGGTGCTGATCGACGACACGATCAGCTTGCTGCGCGCCCGCGGAGACGTCTCCTTGGACGAGATTCCTTCGTTCGAGCCCGGCGGCGCCCGGCAGAAGCTTTTTTTCGATCCCAAAAACGTCAAAGTCGGCATCGTCACCTGCGGTGGGCTTTGCCCCGGCTTGAACGACGTGATTCGGGCCTTGGTTCTTGAACTCAATGAGCACTATGGCGTCACCGATGTCACCGGGTTCCGAAACGGCTACGCCGGCCTGATCCCTGGCAAGTCTCCTGACCCGATTTCGTTGACCCCAGCGGTCGTCGACACGATCACCGACCGCGGCGGGACGTTCTTGGGTTCCTCCCGTGGGGGCCAAAGCGTGCCGCAGATGGTTGACACGCTCGTTCATCGCGAAATCAACATCTTGTTCGTGATCGGCGGCGACGGTTCGATGCGCGGCGCCCACGAAATCGCCGAGGAGGCACTGAGTCGCGGCCTCGAAATCGCGGTCGTCGGCGTGCCAAAAACGATCGACAACGACATCCCCCTGATCGGCACGAGTTTCGGCTTCCAGACCTCCTACGCCAAGGCCGCCGAGTCAATCAAAGGCGCCCGAGTTGAGGCCGAAGCGGCCATGGGCGGCGTCGGCATTGTGAAGGTGATGGGTCGATCGGCCGGATTCATTGCTTGCTATTCGGCCTTGGCCAATCACGACGCCGACTTCGTCCTCATCCCCGAAGTTCCGTTCAGCCTCGACGGCGAAGGCGGCCTGATTGCCAGCGTGCGGCGGACGGTGGCCGAACGTGGCAGCGCGGTGATCGTGCTCGCCGAAGGCGCCGGCCAAGAGCTCGTGCCGGCCAGCGATCGCACAGACGCCAGCGGGAACCCGATCCTCGGCGATTTCGCAGGTCACCTGCGTGCCCAGATTGCTCGCGACTTCGCCGATCACAATCAGGTTTTGAACCTGCGTTCCTTTGATCCGGGCTACACGATCCGTTCGGTCCCAGCCGATGCGGCGGACTCGGTCTATTGCACTCGCCTTGCTCAAGCCGCAGTTCACGCGGCCATGGCCGGGCGAACCGACATGGTTATTGGTCGCCCGCGACACCGGTTCGCCCACGTGCCGATCTCGGCGGTCGTGAAAAACACCCACCGGGTGAACCCCGACGGTGACCTTTGGCTGTCGGTGCTCGAATCGACTGGCCAGCCACGCGACATGCTCTAAATTCCGGTAAAAATACCCGCTTATTCCACATGCTGAGACGCTCGTCTCGTGAACCCGGTGGCTGTCAGGCTCGATACCAGTTCAACATCGAAGGAGCCCCAATGAGCGAGCACTGGTCATTTGAGACCAAGCAAATCCACTCCGGCCAGGAGCCCGACCCGACGACCGGGGCGCGCGCACTGCCGATCTACCAGACGACTTCCTACCAGTTCCGCGACACCGAGCACGCCGCGAACCTCTTTGGACTCGCGGAGCCGGGAAACATTTACACCCGGATCATGAACCCGACCCAAGATGTCGTCGAGCAGCGGTTGGCCGCCCTCGAAGGCGGCGTCGGCGCGCTTTTGGTCGCTTCTGGCCAGGCCGCCACTACCGGCGCGTTGACCAACGTCGCTGAAGCCGGCGACCATATCGTCGCCTCGGCCAGCCTCTACGGTGGCACCGATTCGCTGCTGCGTCACACCTTCCCGAAGTTGGGCATCGAAGTGACGTTCGTCGAAGAGCCGAACAACCCGCAGGCCTGGCGCGACGCGGTCAAGGACAACACCAAGGTGTTCTTTGGCGAGACGATCGGCAACCCGAAGGGTGACGTCCTCGACCTCGAAGCGATTTCGGCGGTAGCGAAGGAAGTTGCCGTCCCGTTCATCGTCGACAACACCGTGGCGACGCCGTTCCTGCTGAACCCGCTCAAGCATGGCGCGGACACGGTCATCCACTCGGCGACCAAGTACATCGGTGGCCACGGCACCGCGATCGCCGGTGTCGTCATCGACGGCGGCACCTTCGATTACGGCGCCCACGGCGACAAGTTCCCCGGCTTCACCACCGCAGATGAGAGCTACCACGGTCTCGTCTTCGCCGAGGCGCTCGGCCCGGCGGCCTACATCGCCAAGCTGCGCGTGCAGTACTTGCGCAATGTTGGCCCGGCCGTCGCGCCGTTCAACGCTTGGTTGTTGGCTCAAGGCATCGAGACGCTGAGCTTGCGCGTTGAGCGTCACGTCCAGAACGCGAAGGCCGTAGCCGAATGGCTCGAGGCTCGCGAGGACGTCGCTCGGGTCCACTGGGCGAGCCTGCCGTCGAGCCCCTACAAGGCACTGGCCGACAAGTACGTTCCCAGCGGTTCGGGCGCGATCGTGACGTTCGAGTTGCCAGGCGGAGTTGACGCTGGCCGTCGCTTCATCGATGCGCTCGAATTGCACAGCCACGTTGCCAACATCGGTGACGTGCGTTCGCTGGCGATTCACCCGGCCTCGACCACGCACAGCCAGGGCACGCCTGAAGAGCAGCTTGCTGCTGGCGTGACCCCCGGCCTCGTGCGGTTGGCTGTTGGCCTCGAAGGCATCGAGGACATCTTGGCTGACCTTGATGCTGGCCTGCGGGCGGCTAAGTAGCCTGTTGCAATGACCACCGTCCAGCCGCTGGGAGACCTCACCCTTGAATCGGGTGAGGTTCTCCCACGTCTGGAGATGGCCTACGACACCTACGGTCAGTTCCGCGGCGACAACGCGATCTTGGTGTTGCACGCGCTGACTGGCGATTCGATCGTGGCCGGCCCTGATGGCTGGTGGAATCAAGTCATCGGGCCGGGTCTTGGCGTGGACACGAACGAGTTTTTCGTCGTGGCCGCCAATATTTTGGGCGGCTGCCGCGGCTCGACCGGGCCAGCTTCGACCTCGCCAGACGGTCGACTCTGGGAGAGCCGATTCCCGGCGATCACCGTTCGCGATCAGGTCCGAGCCGAAGCGATGTTGGCCGCCGAACTTGGCATCGACCGCTGGCATGGCGTGATCGGCGGTTCGGCTGGCGGGTTGCGCGCGGTCGAGTGGGCAATCATGTTCGGCGAGAAGGTCGAGCGCCTGTTCCTGCTGGCATCTTCGGCATACGCGTCGGCCGAACAGATCGCGTGGACCTCGACGCAGGCCGACATCATTCGGGCGGCCGGACCAGTCGCGGGTCTGGATTTGGCTCGCCGGATCGCCCACACCACCTATCGCAGTGAGCCGGAGTTAGCCGAACGCTTTGGTCGCACCGTCCAGCCAGACGGCCGGTTCGCGGTCGAGTCATATCTGCAGCATCATGGCGGCAAGTTGGTGAAACGGTTCGACGCTTGGTCCTATGTGACCCTTGGCGATGCCATGAACAGCCACGATGTTGGTCGAGATCGCGGCGGCATTTCGGCCGCGCTGGCTCAAGTCACCGCCAAAACCATTGTCGCGGCAATCGATTCGGACCGGCTATATCCGCCGTATCAGCAGCAGGAATTGGCTGACGAGATTCCGGGCTGCAGCGACCTCGATGTAATCGCTTCGGACCACGGCCATGACGGCTTCTTGATCGAACACGAACAAGTTTCAGTGCTCGCTAGGCGTCTTTTGACCAATTGATGCATTTTTCCTGCACGTGATACCCCCTGGGGTACATCCTGAGAGTGTCATACCACTCGTAAGGAGTTCCTCATGAAACCGCATGCCGTAGTTCTCGGGTCTAGTGTCGCTGGCCTAACCGCCGCGTGCGCACTCAAGC
>JAKPAQ010000101.1 GCA_029779385.1 Actinomycetes bacterium
GTCGGGTTGTAGGCGGTGGGGTAGTAGTTCACGCCACCCGAGTAGTGCGGGCAGTTGGTCACCCCTGCGCCGTCGCGACGCAGTGAGCCCATGGCGTATTCCTGCAGCGACTTCGACGGGTCATACTCAACCGGCAGGCCGGTCTTGGGGTCGATGCCCTTGGTCCAGTTCAGTTCGGTAACGTACTGGGCCGACTGGATATAGGAGCCGTTCGTCCGGTCCAGCGAGTAGAAAATGCCGTTACGGCCGAAGTGCGAGAGCACCTTGCGGTCCTCGCCGTTGACCTTGGCATCCATCAGCAGCTGAACACCGACTTCGTCATAGTCCATGTAGTCGCCGGGGGTGTACTGGAAGTGCCACTTCAGCGCACCGGTGTCGGCATCAAGCGCGATAGTCGAGTTGGTGTAGAGGTTGTCGCCCGGGCGGAACTCAGGGTCGAACATCGGCACCGGGTTACCCGTGCCCCAGTAGAGCGTGTTGGTACCCGGATCATACGAACCAGTGACCCACAGCGCGCCGCCGCCGGTCTTCCAGCAGTCCGGGTTGCCGGCTTCTTCGCACTTCCAGGTCTCAGAACCAGGCTGACCCGGCTCCGGAATCGTATTGAAGCGCCACAGCTCCTCGCCGTTCTCGGCATTCAGGGCCGCAAGCCAGCCGCGGGTCGCCCAGTCACCATACGACTGGCCCACGAGAATCTTGTTGTTTACGACGAGCGGCGCGGCCGTGAAGCCTTCGCCGGGCTCCTTGCCAACCTGCTGCTCCCAGGCCACGTCGCCTGTCTCGTTGTCACAAGCAACCACCCGACCATCGTTCAGCGCGGTGATGACAAGGTTGCCGGCCAGCGCCAGACCACGGTTTGCAAGAAGCACGCCGCGGCTCGGATCCTTGTCGATGCCGGTGTCGCAGACCCAGACGACCTTGCCTTGAGTGCCGGACGAGACGTCGATCTTAGAGGGCGTGCCCCACGGATCGCTGACATACATGAAGCCGTTGTCGACCAACGGCGTGCCTTCCATGTAGCCTTGGCCGAAGCCAGAAGGCTCCAGACCACCAACCGGCACAGCGAATGCGAGATGCAGGCCGGCGACGTTTCCGGCATTGATCTCATTCAAGCTCGAGAACCGATTGGAGTCGTAGGTCTTGTGGACAGTCAGCCAATTGCCGGCCTCGGCCTCGGTTCCCGCGGCCGCCAAGCGTTCAGGCGTCACTTGCGCCCAAGCCATCGTCCCGCT
>JAKPAQ010000113.1 GCA_029779385.1 Actinomycetes bacterium
ATCGGGTGGGCGGCCAACGCCTCAACCCATTCGTTTCGCTGCTGTGGCGTCTGGGGCAGATCGACCAGACCAAGTTCGGTCGCGATTGGTTCGCCCAACCGGGCGATATGCCACGGCTCCAGGTTGAGCCGGTCAAGAACTTGCTCAATCTCGGCCGCTGTCGGCGGATCCTCAAGATAGCGCCGAACCGTGTATTCGACCCCCTCAGCATCAAGCGTTTCGAGCGCCACCTGGCATTTGCTGCATTCGGGGTTGATCCAGATCTCCACCCGTTTAGCCTAGGGACTGGACGTCTCGCCTGAGCACCCGCGCCGGATTGCCCACCGCGATGACGTTCGCCGGCAAGTCTTTGGTCACCACCGACCCGGCCCCAACGACGGTGTTCTCACCGATCGTCACGCCAGGGCATACGATTACGCCGCCGCCAAGCCAGACGTTGTCACCGATCGTGATGGGTTCGCCGGCCTCCCACTTTTCGCGTCGGGCGGTCGCGTCGAGCGGGTGCGTCGCAGTCAGCAGTTGAACGTTCGGACCGATCTGCACGTCCTCGCCAATGTGCACCGCGACCACGTCGAGCACCACCAACCCGAAGTTCGCGAACGACCTGTCCCCAAAGCTGATTTGAGTGCCGTAGTCGCAGTGAAACGGCGGCCTGATTTCGACGTCGTCACCCAACTGACCGAGCAGTTCGCCGAACGCCGAGTTGATCAGTTCGGACTCGGTCGGGTCCGCGTGGTTGATCTGGTGAACCAACCGCTGGGCGCGCAGGTAAGCCGCCTGGATCTTCGGGTCGCTTGCTTGGTACGGCTCACCGGCGAGCATCCGGTCGTACATGTTCAGTTCCGTCACGTTGCTCGCCTACGCCCCGACCGGCGGCTCAGGTGGCTTTGCGGCGAAACTCTGGCTGATCGATCGGCCGATTCGAACCGTGCGACTTCTCGCTGCCGTCGTGGTCGGCGCCAGCAGCCGAGGCGTGATGGCGGTGTTTCTTCTTATCGAGGGCCTCGCGGAACTTCGCCTTCATGTCTTCAGAATCGGTCATGCGGCCTCCTCAGGTTCCCTCCACCGTACACGATCATCACGGTCGGGGGCGACGGTTGGCTTCCCACGCTCGCAGCAGTACATCTTCGCCAATCGTGTCCCACACCGGATCTGGAACGTCATCGGCCTGCTTGGAGCCGTGGACTTCGGCGTGAAGCTGTTCCATTCGCCGATCAAGTTGCTGAGCTGAGGTAGCGGCTTCGAGCAGACTTTGCGCCAAATGTGCTGGCACAACACCCGCGTACTTGTAGTAAATCTTGTGCTCGAGGCTCGCCCAAAAATCCATCGCGATCGTGCGGATCTGAACTTCGACTCGCACCGGCACTTCGCCAGTGGAAAGGAACACCGGGATTTCGATAATGGCGTGCAGGCTGCGATAGCCGTTAGGTTTCGGCTCGGCAATGTAGTCCTTTATCTGGACTACCTTCACGTCGGCTTGTGCGGTAAGCGTTTCGAGAATCTGGTAGGTATCGGCGATAAAACTGCAGGTGATTCGCACCCCGGCAATGTCGGTCAATGCCTCTCGGATTGCCGCTGGCGTCAAGTCCAGGTTCCGCCGGATCGCCTTCTCCAAAATGCTTTGGACGCTCTTGACTCGCGATCCCACGTGTTCGATCGGGTTGTACTGGTTCAGGTGCAAGAACTCTTGGCGCAGGATCGAAACTTTGGTCAACACCTCATCGACCGCGAACTGGTGCTCCATCGTTAGCCGACTTAGGTCGTCGCGCATTTGCCGAGCGAAAGCAAGTAGTTCCGGGTCTGGCGATTGCATCGGGACTTGGTTAGTCACGCTAGAACCCTTTCACCTGTCACCTTGCGGTCAAGTTCACTATAGGAGCCGGTTCGCGACGTCGACGGCCACTTCGTGAGTCGGTTCGGAACGGTTCTAGGCGAGCCCCCATAAATACAAGGAGAATCATGGACCTGTTGGAGCTGGAGCAAAAGCAGAAGTTGTCCCGCGAAGCCGCGGCCGAGAAACTTCGTGCCCTCGCCGATGCGCTGTCGCGCCACAACTCGGTTGAGTTCGTAAAGAACGGCCAGCGCATCACCGTCGACGTGGCCGACGAGGTCGAAATGTCGGTTGAGATCGAGGTCGGCGAAGACAAGGAACTCGAAATCGAAATCAAGTGGTGAAGTGACCTCAGCACCTGAATCGACGTTCGCGACCGCAGCTGCGGTCACCGCGAACGACGACGGCACCTTTTCGGCGGACGTCGATTCACGCTGGACCGTCGCCGGCAACCCGAACGGCGGCTACCTCCAAGCAATGATGGCTCGGGCCGCGCAGCAGGTCTCGCCACATCCGCATGTCGTTGCCGCGAGCACTCATTTCCTGCGCGCACCCGAATGTGGCCCAGCGACCTTGCAGGTGACGACGTTGCGCGAGGGTCGAAGTGCCAGCCAGTTCCGGGTGGGGTTGGCCCAAGACGGCGAGCTAAAAGCCGAGACGACTTTCGCGCTGGGTGACCTGTCTGCAGTTGAGCAGGCGCCGCAGTGGGCGACTCCGGAACTCCCGGAGCCAGTTCGCCCGTTCGACCAGTGCCCGCGGTTCGTGCCGCCGCAGGAAGTTTTTCCGGTCCAGATCCTCGAGCACGTCGCGTTGCACCTTGAACCCGAGGCGTTGGCTTTTACTGCCGGTCAGCCACGCGGCCTCGGCCTGCTTACCGGCTGGCTGGACTTGCCAGGCGGCGCCGATTTTGATTCAACGTCTTT
>JAKPAQ010000118.1 GCA_029779385.1 Actinomycetes bacterium
TACACCCCCACGGCCTCATTATTCTGACGTCACAGGAGACCCAAGGTGACCGACAACCAGACGCTGACCATCCGCGACAACCGCACCGGCGAAGAACACGAAGTCGAGATTTTCGATGGCGCCATTCGCGCTACCGATCTTGGCAAGATTGGCAGGACCGCCGATGACCCCGGTCTTGCGGTGTACGACCCGGGCTTTACCAATACCGCTTCGACTCGCAGTTCGGTGACTTACATCGACGGCGAAAAGGGCATCTTGGAGTACCGCGGCTACCCGATCGAGCAGCTCGCCGAATCTTCGAACTACCTCGAAGTGGCTTACCTGCTTATTTACGGGGTGCTGCCCACCAAGGAAGAGTACGAATCCTGGGTACACCAGATCACCTATCACACCTTCGTTCACGAGAACGTCAAAGGTTTGATGCAGGGCTTCCGCTATGACGCTCACCCAATGGGGATGTTGCTGTCGAGTGTGGGGGCCCTTTCTACGTTCTATCCCGAGTCGCGCCAGATCAAGGACCCGCAGATCCGCCACGAGCAGATCATTCGCCTGATCGCCAAGATGCCGACGCTTGGCGCTTGGTCCTTTAGGCACGCGCAGGGCAAGCCGTACATCTACCCCGACAACGAGCTCTCGTACACCGAAAACTTCCTGTCGATGCTGTTTAGGATGAGCGAGCCCAAGTACGGACCGGACCCGCGCCTGGCCAAGGCTCTTGAGGTGCTTTTCATCCTGCACGCCGATCACGAGCAGAACTGCTCGACCAACGCGGTTCGTTCGGTCGGTTCGAGCCAGGTCGATCCGTATTCGGCCGTCAGCGCCGGCATCGCAGCCCTTTACGGCCCGCTGCACGGTGGCGCCAACGAAGCGGTGCTGCGGATGCTGAAGCGGATCAAGACCAAGGACAACGTCGCCGACTTCATCGCCGGAGTCAAGAACGGCGAAGAGCGCCTGATGGGCTTCGGTCACCGGGTCTACAAGAACTACGACCCGCGCGCCACGATCATCAAGAAGGCCTGCGACGACGTTTTCGAAGTCACCGGCGTCAACCCGCTGCTCGAAGTCGCTCAAGAGCTAGAGAAGATCGCGCTTGAGGACGAGTACTTCGTCAAGCGCAAGCTCTACCCGAACGTGGACTTCTACTCTGGCCTGATCTACGAGGCGCTGCAGTTCCCGCCGGAAATGTTCACCGTGCTGTTCGCCATCCCGCGTACTTCGGGTTGGCTGGCCCAGTGGATCGAACTGGTCGACGACCCAGAGCAGAAGATCGCTCGACCCAAGCAGCTCTACACCGGCGACCGCACGCTGAAGTTCGTGCCGTCGGCCGAGCGCTGGAAGTAAACCACTCGCTCAAAAAGTCGAGGGTCCCGGTCACATCGTGACTGGGACCCTCGCCTTTTTCGTGTTGGCCTAGTCGGCTTGAAGAGTGAAGGTGTCGAGGACTTGGCCGACTGTGGTTTGCGGCCATGCGCCCTTGGCGCGATGGCCAACAATGGCGCTGACTTTCAACTCGGTCGACGTAACCGAAATCGACTGGTAGGTAGACGTTCGATACGCCGCGACCTCACGGACTGCGCCACCTCGCTGCCAGTCTGCCGCGCCGGAGTCGTAGTACTTCGGTCCGCTCACCGAGGTCAGATAGGTGACGCCGGCTTTGCTGCCGCGAGCGTAGGAATGGTCATGACCCGAAAGCACCAAGTCAGCCCCGTATTTCTCAAGCGTCGGCAAAAATGCTTTACGAATCTTGTCGTTGTTTCGCTTCGAATCAGAAGCAAACGGTCCCGCATGCATGACCACGATTGACCAAGGCTGATTGTTGGTCGCTAGCGCCTTGGCCAAGAAGGCCCGCTGGCGCGGCAGGTCGTTTCCAAAAGAGTCGAGCACGATGAACCTAGCGGCACCGTAGTCAACGTAGAACCAGGTTCGTCGCTGCTTTGCGTACCCATTGGACGCACCATGGAAATAGGCGCGAAAACCTTGACCTTGACCGGATCGGCAGCTCTTCAGCAGGATGCACTGCTCATGATTCCCGATGGCGGCCAACCAATTTTTCGACTGCCCAGAGGGAGTCAGCGCGGCGTGCAGGTCGCTCCATTCGCGGCCAACCCATGGGTGATTCACCACGTCACCGGCGTGCACTAGAAGTCTCGCTGAGGGCGTCTTGGCTACTGCCGCGTCAATGATCCTCGTTGGAATCTGGGCATTTCGAACTTGCGTGTCACCAAATTGCAGGAAGGCAAAATCCCCGCCAGTTGACGGTGCGGTCCTAAACGTTCGCCACGGTGTTTTCCCCGAGCGGGTGACGATTCGGTACCGGTAGGAGCTGTTGGCGCTAAGACGAGTCAACTGAGCGACGTAACGCACTTGTCGCGAGCCGGAAAGCCGCTCCGTCGTCCCTTGCTTCTTTACCGCTGCTGCGGTCTTGACGCTGCCGTCTGGACCAACTGCCACCACTTTCTGTCCGCTGGCAGCCGATCGGCGACTCCAAGAAACGTACTGCGAAGTTGCCGGACTTGCCGTTGGCGTCAGCAGCACCCGCCGGGCACCTGAGTCGGCCGCGTTTGCGGGGACGACGGGCAACAGCAACGCCGAAACCAGCAACAACGAAAACAACCTGACGAAGACGCGCATCTGGTCAGCATAGTTTCTGCTGCTGACACGACCGACCGCTACGGTGTAGCAGTGCGCATGCGGATCAACTTGGCCTACGACGGAACCGACTTTCACGGCTGGGCGGCCCAGCCCGGTTTACGAACCGTCCAAGGTGAAATCCAAACCGCGCTTGGCACCGTCCTTCGACTGCCTGAGCCGCCGCAGTTGACCTGCGCGGGCCGCACCGACGCGGGCGTTCACGCCCGCGGCCAGGTCGCCCACGTCGACGTTGACAGCCATCCCGGAGTCGTCGAACGGCGACTTCGTCGCATCGTTCCCGGTGACATTCGGATCATCGGTGTAAGTGAAGCACCGGCCGGTTTCGATGCCCGGTTCGCCGCGATTGAACGTCGCTACGTCTACCGGATGACCGATCATCCGGCCGGGCCCGATCCGATGCAGCGGCGAATGGTCACCGCTATGCCCAAGCCGTTGAACATCGACCTGATGAACGAGGCGGCCGAACATCTGTTGGGCGAACATGACTTCGCCTCCTTCTGCAAGAAGCGTGACGGCGCCACCACCATTCGCACGCTGTTGGCGCTGCGGACGATCCGTGGCGGCGAGACGATCGCCACTACCGTTCGCGCCGATGCCTTCTGCCATTCGATGGTGCGGTCGCTGATGGGCTGCCTCGTCGCAGTTGGTGAGCGACGTTACGCGCCCGAGTTCGCTGCTGAAATCTTGAGCGCTCAAGTACGCGATCCGCGGGTGAAAGTGATGCCAGCGCACGGCCTCGTCCTTGAGGAAGTGGTCTACCCGGCCGACGACCAACTTGCCGCTCGGGTCGAAGAGGCAAGGTCGCGCAGGGACGAGTAGTGGCCCGGATTCAAAGCGCCGGTATCCTGCTGCACCGCCTCCGAGATGGCGAGCCTCAAGTGCTGCTCGGCCATCTCGGCGGCCCGTACTGGACGAATCGCGACGACGGCGCGTGGTCGATACCCAAGGGTGAAATCGAGCCCGGCGAGTCACCCGAAGACGCGGCCCGGCGCGAGTTCGGTGAAGAACTCGGGGTCGCAGTACCTGCCGGCGACTGGACTGATCTTGGCATTGTTCGCCAGTCGAAAAAGGACGTCCATATTTGGGCGATCGAGGCCGACCTCGACCCTGACACGGTTGTTCCCGGCACCTTTGACTTGCAGTGGCCACCTGGCACCGGCCAAATCGAGCAGTTCGCCGAATTGGATCGAGTCGCGTGGTTCACCAAGGAAAAGGCTTACCGGGCGATCGTGACAGCGCAGGCTCAGTTCCTCGACCGACTTTGGCTCATGCCAGACTGAACCGGTGAGTCACTACTTCGAGAACAGCGCCTCACCGCAGGGCCCACGCCGCGAAATCGAGGCGACCGTTTGGGGAACTACCCGCACCTACCTGACTGCCGGCGGAGTGTTCTCTGGCAGCAGACTCGACAAGGCCACCGCGATCCTGCTGGCCGAAAGTCAGCCGCCGGCGGCCGGTTCGGTTGTGTTGGATTTGGGTTGCGGTTGGGGGCCGATCGCCTGCTCCCTTGCCGAAGCTGGCGCGACCGTTTGGGCAGTTGACGTCAACGAACGCGCGCTAGAACTCACCGCCGAGAATGCCGGCGACTTGCCGGTAACGACCGCGCTGCCAGCCGACGTTCCGGCCGGGTTGACGTTCGACGAGATCTGGTCGAACCCGCCGATCCGGATCGGCAAGGAAGCACTGCACGAGTTGCTACTTACTTGGCTGCCGCGCCTCAAACCAGGCGGCCAGGCCCGACTCGTGGTCGGCAAAAACCTCGGCGCGGACTCGCTGCAACGGTGGCTAACCGAACAGGGCTACCCGACCGAACGGGTCAACAGCACGAAGGGTTTTCGGGTGTTGGTCGCCAAGGCCGTTTAGCCTCAGCGACCAACCCCTTTGAAAACTCAGCGCGACTTAACGGTCTTTACTGCACTCGTCGACGCGGCGTTTTGAGCCGAGCCGCCGTAAACGACTTTGATCTTGTGTGTGCCCTTCTTGAGCTTAGGCAACTTGATCTTCACTACGCCACGATTGCTGGCATACAGCCGAGCACTCGCGATGCGCCTCTTGCCGTCATAGGCGTAAACCAATCCGACCGGCGTGTACCCAGCCGAAACCTTCACCGTGAGCGTCGCCCGCTTCGACTTCTTGACCTTCGCCGGAATCGAGATCGCAACCCTTGAGGAGTACTTCACCGTTACCGGCGTATCGACGAAAACCGTATCTGCTGCCCCCGAGGCTTGGGCACGAACGAACAGGTTCGCGCCTACGTCAGCAGCTGTCGCCAGGTAGGTAGCGCCAGTGCCCACCACAGTGGAGTCTCGGTACCACGTCAGGTTGATTGCCGCATCGTTGTTGCGCCAAGTGCCGGTGGATGCTCGTAACGTCTGGCCGACCTGAGGAACTCCGCTGATCACGGGTGCGCCTGTCGGCACCTTAGCCGCTAACAGATTCTTCGCCGAGACGACGCCGGCGCCGCACTGGTTTTCCGGGCAACTGCTTCGCCGGGCTGTGGCTTTCAAGACTCGTTCTATAACGACCGGGTCAGTTATACCTACCGAATAGGCCAACGCCACCGTCCCCGCAACTGCCGGAGTCGCCATGCTCGTGCCAGCCATTTCCGCATAACCGTTTGGTCCGGGAGTTGTCGTACCGAGGTTGTACGTTGAAAGGACGTAGTCACTTATTCCGTCGGCGTCCGCATCGCCACTAGACCCACCTGGTGCCGCCACATCTACCGTC
>JAKPAQ010000125.1 GCA_029779385.1 Actinomycetes bacterium
GCGATCACGTCCGAAGCCATCGCCAACGCGCGCATCGAAAACATCACCGACCTGCGCTCGATCGCACCGAACCTTTACGTCGTGACGCAGCCGGGCGGCAGCAGCATCCCCACCACCGTGATGCGCGGCCAGGTGTCGGGCGCGGCCTCGAACCCGACGGTCGACAACGGCATTTCGTATTACATCGACGGCGTTTACCTCGGCGCGCTGAACGGCCTGATCTTCGACATGTCGGATATCGAACGCGTCGAAATCATCCGCGGCCCGGCCGGTACGCTGTTCGGCACCAACTCGACCGGCGGCGCGATCAACTACATCACGTCCGGCCCCAAGGGCAAATTCGGCGTCAAGCAGGATCTCAGCTACGCCCGGTTCGGTTCGTTCCGCAGCAAGACCCGCATCGACCTGCCCGAATGGAACGGTCTGAGCGCAGCGGTCAGCTACCTGCATAATGAACGCAAGAGCAACGTCCGCAACTTCCGCGAGACGACCATGGATTACACCAGCTACACCAACGGTGCGATTGGCAAGCTGACGTCCGCCAAGAACCTTGGTGAAAGCACGACCGACGCCGTGCACGCCGTCGCGCGCTGGGAAGCGACCGAAGGTCTGACGTTCGACTACAAGTTCGACTGGACGCGCGAAAAATCGACCAGCGCCCCTGTCTATCTGATCGGCCTGCCCGACACACCGGGCGGTTTGGGTGCGTATAGTCAGATCGCAGCACAGGCCGCTGCCGGTGGCCTTTCGCTTAACGACTATATCCAGACCACGCGTGGCAAGATTGCCTACAACGACAACACCACACCGATGGTGACCAAGACCCAGTCGCATCTCTTTGTCGCAAATTACAAGGCGAACGACTGGCTGACGATCAAGAACACCACCAGCTGGCGTTCCAACAAGCGCACCGGGTTCACCTCCAACCTCGATGGTGTCGGCTTCCTCGATATTGCGCCGAATACTCAGCTCGGTCTGCTCACGGTCATGTGCTGCAGCAAGCTGAACCAGTTCAGCAACGAACTGCAGCTCAATATCGACACCGACA
>JAKPAQ010000127.1 GCA_029779385.1 Actinomycetes bacterium
CGGCACCAAGCCACTGATCGACTCGGTGATCCCAATGGAACAGGCCGCCGACGGAATCGCTCGGATTGCCGCCGGTGACGTGTTCGGCAAGATCGTCCTGACCCGCTGACTCGACTTTGAGTCAGGCGACTTATTCGTCGTCTTCGTCGTCTAGCCGGGCCAACCAAGTCGCCAACCGTTCAACCGGCGTCTCAAAATCAGGATTTAGATCCACGAACAGCGACAACTGTTCGGCCAGCCACGCGAACGAGAATTCCTCCTCGCCGCGCCTGCTGGTCAACTCCTCGATACCACGGTCGGTGAAGTACATCGGCTCAGGCGAACGCTCGGGCCATTAGATCCTTGGCCTCGGTCAGGTGGACCGCATGCGATCCGGTCGACGGCGCCGAGGACTCGGCGCGAGTCACGTGAGTCATCGGCACGTTGAACGCATCACGCAGATGGACGGCAACATGCGGCCAAGGACCCTGGTTCTCCGGCTCATCTTGGACCCAACGAATCTCACGCAGGTTCGGGTACTTCGCCAGTTCGGCGCGAATCTCCTCGACCGGCCGCGGGTACAACTGCTCGAGGCGAGCGATCGCGGTCGTGGGCGAGTCACCTTCGCGCTTCTTGCGCTCGGTCATCAAGTCCCAAGTGACCTTGCCAGAGCACAACAGCACCCGTTCGACCTTCGAAGCGTCGACGAGATCGTCGCCAATGACCGGGCGGAAGGTTCCGCTGGTGAAGTCTTCTGGCTGGCTGGTGGCTTGCTTGTTGCGCAGCATTGACTTCGGCGTGAAGACGATCAGCGGACGATGCTCGGCCTCTAGGTTCTGTCGGCGCAGCAGGTGGAAGTACGAGGCCGGAGTCGACGGCTGAGCCACCGTGAACTCGTCATTGGCCGCAAGGGTCAAGAATCGCTCGATCCGTCCTGACGAGTGATCTGGGCCTTGGCCTTCGAAGCCGTGTGGCAGCAGCAACACGACACCGGACTTTTGGCCCCACTTGGTTTCGCCGGAACTGATGTACTCGTCGATCACCGACTGGGCGCCGTTGACGAAGTCACCGAACTGGGCTTCCCACATGGTGAGTGCCTCAGGTCGAGCAACCGAGTAGCCGTACTCGAAGCCGAGGGCGGCATACTCGCTCAGCAACGAGTCGTAGACGTGGAAGTTGGCCTGGTTTTCACCAACATGTTGTAGCGGGGTCCACTCGTCGGCATTTATCCGGTCAATGACCGTGGCGAAGCGAGTCGTGAACGTGCCACGTCGCGAATCCTGGCCGACCAGTCGAACCGGTCGACCTTCCAAAAGCAACGAACCCATCGCGATGATTTCGCCGGTGCCCCAGTCGATTGGGCCAGCGGTGATCGACGCTGCGCGACGCTGGAGTTGCGGCAGCACCTTCGGGTGGACGGTGAAGCCGTCAGGAACCGCGGTGTAAGCGTCGGCAACCGCCTTCAACGTCTCAGAAGTGACCGAAGTGACGAGCACTTCGTCGAACGGCTTGTCCGGGTAATCGGGCGTCCGGGTGTACTCGGCCGCATCATATTCGGCTTGGCGGACGCTGGTGAAGTTCTGTTCGAGCAACTTCTGATACTCCAGCAGGGCCTGCTCGGCCTCTTCGAGCGTGATGTCGCCGCGACCGACTAGGGCCTCGGTGTAGAGCTTTCGCACCGACTTCTTCTGCTCGATCGTGTCGTACATGAGTGGCTGGGTGAAGCTCGGGTCGTCGCCTTCGTTGTGACCGCGTCGGCGGTAGCAAATCAGGTCGATGACGACGTCCTTGTGGAAGGTCGCTCGGTATTCGTACGCCAACTGAGCCGCCCGGATGCAAGCTTCGGGGTCGTCGCCGTTTACGTGGAAGATGGGCGCTTGGACCATCCGGGCCACGTCGGTGCAGTAGGTCGAAGAACGCGACGAGGACGGGCTCGTGGTGAAACCAACCTGGTTGTTGACGATCACGTGGATCGTGCCGCCGGTGCGGTAACCGCGAAGCTGCGAGAGGTTGAGCGTCTCGGCTACTACGCCTTGGCCAGCAAAGGCCGCGTCGCCGTGGACGAGGACCGGCAGCACCGGGAACTCTTCGCCGCGGTCGAGAACGTCCTGCTTGGCTCGGGCGATGCCCTCGAGTACCGGATCGACGACTTCGAGGTGCGACGGGTTTGCCGCCACCGAAACCTTGATCTTGTCGCCCTTGACTGAGGTGAACTCGCCATCGACGCCAAGGTGATACTTGACGTCGCCCGAACCCTGAACGGTCCGCGGGTCAATATTGCCTTCAAATTCGCGGAAGACTAGTTCTGGTTCCTTGCCGGCGATGTTCACCAGGACGTTGAGTCGACCACGGTGAGCCATGCCGATGCAGACTTCTTCGAGTCCATCTGCCGCAGCGTTGTCGCAGACCTCATCGAGCAACGCGACGACGGTCTCGCCGCCTTCGAGGCTGAAGCGCTTCTGGCCAACGAACTTGGTCTGCAAGAACGTCTCGAATGCCTCGGCCTGATTCAACTTTTGCAGAATCCGCAACTGCTCTTCGCGGGCGAGTTTCGTGTGGGGGATTTCGAGTCGATCTTGGAACCAGGCGCGTTCGACCGGCTCCTGCAGGTGCATGTACTCGGTGGCCATCGTGCGGACGTAGGAGTCACGCAAGATGCCCAAGATCTCGCGAAGCTTCATGAACCGTTTGCCGGCCGCGGCGCCGAACGAGCCGACTGGGAACTCGCGGTCAAGGTCCCACAACGTCAGTCCGTGCGAGGCGATGTCGAGGTCTTGGTGAGTCCGCTGCCGGTATTCGATCGGGTTGATGTCTGCCATCAAGTGACCACGTACGCGGAACGCGTGAATCAGCTCGAGGACTCGGGCTTGGCGATCGACGTCGTCGTCGCGGCTTACCGCGATATCGCTCGCCCACCGAATCGGTTCCGATGGGATTCGAAGCGAACGGAAGATGTCGTCGTAGAAGCCGTTTTCGCCGAGCAACAGTTGGTGGACTCGACGCAGGAATTCGCCAGACTGAGCGCCCTGGATAACCCGGTGATCGTAGGTCGAGGTGAGAGTCATCATCTTGGAGATCGCCAACTGAGCGATCGTGTGCTCGGACGCACCTTGGAATTCGGGCGGGTACTCCATCGAACCCACGCCGATGATGACGCCTTGGCCAGCCATCAGGCGAGGGACCGAGTGGTTGGTGCCGATTCCGCCCGGGTTGGTCAAACTGATTGTCGTGCCTTGGAAGTCGACGACCTCGAGTTTGCCATTGCGCGCCTTGCGGACGATGGTTTCGTAGGCGCGCCAGAACTGCGCGAAATCCATCGTCTCGGCGGCCTTGATGCTCGGTACGAGCAATTGGCGCGAACCATCAGCCTTTTGTACGTCGATCGCCAAACCAAAGTTGACGTGTTCGGGCTTCAACTGAACCGGCTTGCCGGCCTCGTTGACTTCAAAGCCGGTGTTCATCTCTGGCATTGCCTTCATCGCTTGGACGATGGCGAAGCCGATCAGGTGGGTGAACGAGACTTTGCCGCCGCGGGCCCGAGCGAGGTGGTTGTTGATGACGATGCGCTGGTCGAACAGCAACTTCACCGGCACCGAGCGCACACTCGTCGCGGTTGGGACGGTAAGGCTCGAATCCATGTTTGCTGCGGTTCGAGCCGCGGCGCCCTTGAGGACGACTTTCTCTACGTCGCCGCTGCTCGGGGCAGCAGCGGCCGGTGCCGGCTTCGCTGCCGGTTTCGGCGTTGCCTTTTCCGCTGGATTTGCTGCCGCCGATGTCGGTGCTGCCGCCGCTGGCGGGGCTACTGGCGATGTGGCCGGTGCAGCCGGTGCGGGCTTGCTTGCGGTTGCCGCGGCGGAGCCGTTTGTCCCATACCCCCCTTCGCGGAAGAAGGCCGCCCACTTCTCATCTACAGAAGATGGATCTGCAGTGAAGCGGTCGTACATGTCTTCGACGAGCCATTCGTTGCTGCCGAAATCGCGGTGGGAAGCGTCGGATGCCGACACGTTGGGTGAGGACTCGGCCACGGCCTGAATCGCCTCTTCCGGGGGAGTGCGTGCGTTGTGCGCAGACGGGTGAACTTTACAAAGCCTAACGCGCGGGGGGTCGGTTCCGCAGGTAGGTCCAAACAAAGTCGATAGACGGTGAACAATCTGCGACGAACGTGTGACCAGCGGCACACCGCTTGGGTCAAAACCTGCAGCAGTTAGCTTGTTTCTAAGGCGGCGTCGAGGGTCACTTCATCCACTCCGTCAAGGGCCTTGCTGACGGGGCACGTTTCCTTTGCCTGCTCGGCGATTTCAAGGAAACTTTGTTCGTCGATGTTTTCCACTTCGGCCCGGACCGTCAGTGCGATTCGTCCGATTTTGAAGCCGCCATCCGGATCGGGCCCAAGCGATACGTCTGCGGTGGTTTCGACTGCGATCGGGGTGGCGCCGGCCTGGCCAAGTAGTGCGGTGAGTTGCATCGTGTAGCAAGACGAGTGAGCCGCGGCGATCAACTCTTCGGGGTTTGTCGCCCCACCGCCATCGTCGGAGGAGCGTTTCGGGAAGGACATGTCGAAGGTGCCCAGTCCCGACGAGGTCAGTTCCACTTGGCCGGACCCGTCGTTGAATCCGCCGTCCCAAGCGGTGCGTGCAGTGCGTGTTGGCATACGTCCTCCATTGGTCGAAGCCACCTTCATTCGGGCAGCTAGTTCGACCGTACGGCCAACGTTCGGAGTCGACCACTTTTGGGCGCGGTTTAGGCGACCGGTTCGGTGACCTCGGTCGGCCGATCCAAGGCTAGGTTCGTCAGAAGTGCCGCAAGGGCGGCGAACACAGTCGCGGGGACGGCATCAAAGCCGGCAGTGCCGGTCAGCAGAATCGCGAAAACGAGCGCGCTAAAGATCAGGCGAGTCGAGGCGGCCATCCCGGCGGCTGTGCCGACGGCAACTGCCCACGTGATCGAACCGTCGAAAATGTTTACGCAAATTGCGCACATTGCGACCGAGAGAAAAATGGCCGGGAAAACCATTCCGCCACGAAAGCCACAACCCAAACAGATCGCGTAGCCGACGCCCTTGGCGGCAATGATCAGCAACAAGATGACGATTGAACCTTCGGTGACAGTCTCGGCGATCGCGCTTTGGCCACTGAACAGGATCTGATCGTAGGTAGCGCCGAGCAGGCTCGCGCCCTGGGCTAACAGTCCTACGGCCAGCCCGCCCGCCAACAGCGTCCAGGTCATCCCGACTCGACGTGGCCCTTGGATTTCGAGGTGTTTGGCGGCCTTGGTGGCGGCTCGCACCGCGAGAGTAGTTAGGACTCCGATCGCAATCGCGAGGAGCAGATCGATGACACGGGTGCCTTCGTAGATCGGCAGGTCCGGAACTTTTAGTGAGATGGCTTCGAGTCCGGCCCAAGGGCCAAGCCCAACAAACAACAGGTAGCCGATTGCTGCTGCAGCAAGCCCAGGAAGGATGAACAAGACGATTGCCGAGCCGGCCGCTAAGCCAGATTCAAGTAGCATGATCCCGGCCACGAGTGGGCCGCCAAAGAGTGCGGAGATGGCTGAGAACGAGCCGGCAGTGCCGAGCATCCGCTCGGTGGAACGATCGAGCTTTAGCCAGGCGACGATGCCAAGGCCAATCGCCGAACCGAGGGCGATCAGCGGTGCTTCAGGGCCGAGGATTGCACCGAACGCGAGCGTGCCAAAGGCCGCGAGCACCACGCCTGGGGCATAGCGAAGTGGTGTCGGATCGCCAGAGATACCTGCGGTGGGTGAGTGTCCACCGTCGCCGGGCAGGAATCGCCGGGCGAGAGCGACCAGCGCTGCGCCCATAACCGGCACGCCGACCACGAAGTACCAGGGTGGGCCATCGCTGCCTAATTGCTCGGGAAGGTAGGCCCAAAGGAAATGCTCGGCTTTGTGGACTGCCGACAGCAGCAGGAGCGCTGCGGCGGCGGCCGGCAAACCGATCAGGGCGCCGATGGCCACGAGTTTTAGGTAGGCCGGTCCAGACATTGACGCCTGCTGCGTACTGGGGTTTGAACTCATCTGTTCCTCGTAGTCTGGGTTGAAATGATGCGACTCTGATCGTGGCCCCTAGAGTTTCATCTGACAAGTTGCGAACGGGCGTTCCTGGGCGAAGTCGCTCACTTGAAGGTACGAGATGTAAACCACATTCAAATACTAGAGCGGCTTCCCCTTCGGCAACTTGGTCGCCTGAGGGCCCCGAGCCGCGGTTCCGAACAGGTAGCTTTCGAGAACCCTCAAGTCGCGTTTTGGTGCCGCACTCCTTGTCGGTTCCACAACTTTCCGCGACCGCGAGGATTCTAAAGGACCGTGAGGATTCTAAAGTTCGGCCAGCTCATACACGTTCACGTTTTTCGCCATGCGAAGCAAGCGGGTTCTTGACTCGCAGTCGATTACCGCAAGGCCGTTTATTCCGGGCGCGGGTGTGTGCGGGTTCATCGCATCGGGTTCAACGAAGCAATGGACATGTTTATCGATGCCGATCCACCCGAGTAACGCCAATTCGCCGATACGGTGAGTCGGAAAGAAACTCAATCGCAGCCCAGAGAGGAATATCTTGGCAACCGACCTTCCGCGCCCCTCCCAGGTGCCAGGGTTCGCGGCCTACGCAAACCGGGTGCCGACGCACTCGCCGGCTTTGTTGCCAGGCGCTTCAGCAAAGCAGTTGGGGATCCGACATTTAGGAATTTTTGCTCTCGGTACCGCCGTTTGGGTTTTGGTACTTGCGTTCGTGGATTTGGGCTTTGTCGTTCTTGGGGGCGGCCTCGCTTTGTTCTTGTTGGGCTGGTTCCTTTTGGGGCGAGTCGGCGATCGATTGATAGCAGAGTTGGATCGGGGGTATGCCTCGTTCAAGATCACTACCGGCTTGTTCTGGTTCCGACACACTGGATGGATTGGTTGGGATTTCGATGGCGTCTGGGTGCTCGAAAGCGCCGGGGTAGTCGCACCGACGCCCGGAGTCACCGACCCGCCCGGCCTTTACCCTTCGCCGCGCCGCCACGGGCGGCTCGAGCTTTGGACCGGCTGCAATTGGACGAAGGTTTATCGGGGCTCATTGTCAACTGAAACCGATCCGCAGGTGCAAGACTTAGGCCGTTAGATCCACCGGCAAAGTTAGCGGAGTGAGCCGCAGTTGAAACCAGACCCCAGCGACCGGCTAGAGGCCACCGAATCGCCGGCAGGCGAGAAGGTACATTCGCGACGTGCTCTTGCCACCCGGGCCGCACTGCTTCGCGGTGCCCGTGCCGCGTTCACTGCCGCTGGCGGATTCACCGAAACCTCGATCAGCGACATAGTTGCGCATTCTGGTTCGAGCACTGGAAGCCTCTACAACCAATTCGGTGGCAAGGAAGAGATTTATTTGGCGCTTCACCAGGACTACTGCCAGGAGTTGTCGAGGATTGGGCAAGCTGCGGCGATGGCTGCCACGCAGTCCGGGATGACCGATCCGGTGCTGATCTACCTCGAAGGCGTAAGGGCGTTCTTGCGCGAATCTTGGCAATCGCGTGACCTGACAGAGCTTTTCCTCGGCGGCGACACGCCCGCGCACTTCCATTCGGTTCTGATCGAACTTCGCCAGCTTTGGATTGACGAAAACATCTCGCTACTCGGCTTGAGTGACCAACCAAACGGGGAGGCACTTTCGGCCGCAATCACTGGCGCTCTGGCGTCGGGGCAGCGGTTCATCGCTTCATGCGAGACGGCGACAGAAGCTGCCGAAACAGCCGACTATCTGGCCGCACTCGTCCACAACATGATCCGGCCGTGAACCAAACTCGGCGCGTAGTCGAGGCCAACGTTGCGCTTCATATTTTCGCCGAATCACAATTCGCATTTGTGTTGTCCGCATGTGAAAACTAGACAGCGAAAGATTTGCCGAAGTTACCGGACCCGCGTGTCCATCGGTCGACGAAACTACGCCGCCGCCTAACTCGAACTGCTCCCAGTAAAAGGCCCGACCCGATCCACACGTTCTTGCCTATTACCCCCGAATCCTGCTCGCGAAACCCCGGAAAACCAAAAAGAAATGGCGCGACATAGAGGAACTATGTCGCGCCACATCACACGGTGGGTTGGTCGGGAAACTCGAAAAGTGCTGCATTCCTTGGCATTGCGGCGACCCGTGGGAGCGGCGTTTCCGTGTTAAGCAGCAATTTTTTCCACGAAAGTAGATGAAATAACGCAATTCTATGGGGCTTTCGGTGCTCGCTGGACATAGACCGCATTTCGATCAGGGACAGGGTTCGATTTTCCCTCAGTATTGCTGTATCCCTTTGCAAGTCATCAAATTGACCAATCTTAGCTTGCCACGGTTTCTGCGAATATTTGATGAACTTCGTGTCTTGGCTTTCCAGTTGCTTGGGCCAGCATTTCTACTGCCAGCATTGTGAGACGTGCTGATTGATAAACGTAAACATGAAGTCGAGCGTGGCCGGGCGCCTGCAAGCGCGCCACTTACCCAAGTCTGGCCCACTGCCGCAGCACCGATAGCAAGCCCAAGCGGCGCGACCGCCTGCCAACGACCTCAAGCCGAGCGAGCTTGAGGGCCAAGAGTGCGTCCAGATCGATTAGGACCAACCGACTAGCTTCGTCGTAGCTCAGACCTGTATCTGCAGCCAGCCGCGCCGTCGTGGATGGCAGGTCCTCACCCGCTTGATGTTCCCACATAGCGGATCCCAGAGGTGACGTCCCGCTGCGTGGTGGAGTTTCTCGACACCGTGCGGGTCAGTGGTTGTGAGTCTAGGCCGCGTCGATGGCGGCGATGTTGACCTCCTCGGGGTTGGCGCCGATGAGGTTCATGGAGTTCTCGCTGAAGTAGCGTCGATCGGCCGTGTTCCATTCGTCGTGCTGCTCGATCAGGACATGCCCAGAAAGGCGCAAGAGTGCTGCTGGGTTGGGGAAGACGCCGACGACGTTCGTGCGGCGTTTGATCTCCTTGTTCAGCCTCTCCAGCGGGTTGGTCGACCAGATCTGCTGCCAGTGAGCTGGTGGGAACTCGGCGAACGCCAGAAGGTCTTCACGGGCTTCGTCGAGCATCTCGGCGACGGCTGGCTGGGATCTGGTCAGCATGGCCACGACCTCGTCGAACTGGGCGCGCACGAGTTCTCGTTTGCCGCGGGGCACGAAGATCGTGCGGATGATCGCCGCGACCATCGGTCCGGCAACCTTGGGGACCTTCGCCAGGACGTTGCGCATGAAGTGGACTCGGCAGCGCTGCCAAGCTGCGCCTTGGAAACAGGTGCCGATAGCGGCCACGAGGCCACTGTGGGCATCGGAGACGACCAGCTTGACCCCGGACAGGCCACGAGCTTTCAGGGAGCGGAAGAAGTCGGTCCAGAACGGTTCGGACTCGGTGTCACCCACATCGAAACCCAGCACCTCGCGGCGTCCGTCAGCAGCGACCCCGACCGCGACGACGATCGCTTGGGACACGACCTGACGGCCGACACGGGCCTTGCAATACGTGGCGTCGACGAACACATACGGATAAGTCGTGGTGTTCAACGGTCGGCCGGTGAAAGCAGCCACGTCCTCGTCCAGATCAGCACAGATCCGGCTGACCTCGGACTTGGAGATCCCGGTGTCGGCGCCGAGCGCGCGCACCAGGTCGTCGACCTTCCTGGTGGAGACGCCATGGACATAGGCCTCCATGATCACCGCGAACAGTGCTTGGTCGATACGACGACGCCGTTCAAGCAGGGACGGGAAGAACGATCCTTGGCGCAGCTTCGGGATCCGCAGATCCAACTGCCCAGCGGTCGTGGTGATCGTCTTGGGGCGGGTGCCGTTGCGCTGGACGATCCGGTCCGGAGTCCGCTCGAACGGGCCCGCGCCAATGAACGCGGCAGCTTCTGCGTCGATCAGTTCCTGATAGAGCTTCTCGGTCGCGGTCCGGACCCGGTCGGTCACCTCAGTGGCCTTCAGTTGGGTCAACAGATCAAGCAGGGCAGACTGGTCAAGAGCCATCGTGCAATGTGTCCTTCTGTGAGTAACTTTTGTCGGTTCTCACTGACCATCGCACGATGGCTCACCCCATGGGCGACACGACCGAGAACTACACCACCAGACGGGACGTCACCT
>JAKPAQ010000128.1 GCA_029779385.1 Actinomycetes bacterium
ATCGGGTCTGATCACCGCCCAGGACCTGACCCGCAAATACGCGGATGAGCTGCACGCCAACGAGATCATGCTGCTGGCCTACTACATCGCCGCGGTCAACATCGAGACCACCTATCACGCCCTGGCTGGCAAGACGACCGACGCCGACGCCTACGAGCCCTTCAACGGCATCGTGCTCGCCGACACCTTCCAGATTTCCGAGGTCGGCGACTCCATGGACGCGATCATGTTCCCGCAGAACAACGCCCGCATCGAAAAGCAGCTGGCCACCCCGATCAACGTCATCGTGGCCAACCCGCCCTACTCGGTCGGGCAGACCAGCGCCAACGACCTCAACGCCAACGTGAAATACCCGACCCTGGACGGGCGAATCGAAAACACCTACGCCAAGCGGTCGACGGCCACCAACAAGAACAGCCTCTACGACTCCTACATCCGCGCCTTCCGCTGGGCGACCGACCGGATCGGCGATGCTGGCGTGGTGGCCTTCGTGTCCAACGGCGGGTGGATCGACGGCAACACCGCCGACGGGATGCGACTGTCCCTGGCCGACGACTACTCGGCCATGTACGTGTACAACCTGCGGGGTAACCAACGCACCGCAGGCGAACTCTCCCGCAAGGAAGGCGGCAAGGTCTTCGGCGCTGGCAGCCGCAACACCGTCGCCATCTTCATCGGTGTCAAAGACCCGACGAACACCGGACCGTGCCAGGTCTTCTACCGCGACATCGGCGACTACCTCAGCCGCGAGGACAAACTGCGGATCGTCAACGAGACCCAGCTCGATGCCCTTGACTGGCAGGCCATTTCCCCTAACGCACAGGGAGATTGGGTCAGCCAGCGTAACGACGAGTTCGGCACCTGGCCGGTGATCGGCGATAAGAAGCCCTCATTGGGCGCTGTCACAGTCTTCGGATCGTTCTCCGCTGGACTGCAAACCAATCGTGATGCTTGGGTGTACAACTACTCGCGGCGGTCGCTAGAGAACAGCATCAACAACCTGATCAACAACTACAACGATCAAGTCGAGCCGTTCAACCAGCACTGCCAGCTCCACGGAATCACCCACCCCAACGAGAAGACCGTGGCGGCCTACCTTGGTGAGAATCCCGCGGC